>JAGGUU010000041.1 GCA_021158305.1 Candidatus Bathyarchaeota archaeon | reverse complement strand
GCGTAAGCACGGCGAAGGCTATACAGGTGAAGTATGTGCCGAAATTTAGGGCTTTACCTGGGTTTCCTCTTTTTCCAACCCTGACGACTGCGACGCCCATAAGAGAAGCGATTACTCCAAGGCCTGCAAAGATAAGTGGGATATTCTCCAGCCCTACCGGGCTTGTGCTTCCCAGCTCGGCGCCGAGAATCATAGCTGCAACTACGCTGGCGACGTATGAGTCAAATAGGTCGGCGCCCATCCCAGCTACGTCTCCAACATTATCGCCAACATTATCCGCGATAACTGCTGGATTTCTGGGATCATCTTCGGGGATGCCTATCTCAACCTTCCCAACGAGGTCTGCGGCGACATCCGCCGTCTTAGTATAGATTCCCCCTCCAGCCTTAGCGAAGAGGGCCATGGCGCTTGCTCCAAAGCTATAGCCAAGTATAAGCTCTGGATCCCCAGTTAATGCGTAGATTATGCTTATGCCAAGTAGGCCCATGCCGACTACTGACAGTCCCATAACCGCGCCTCCCCTGAACGCTATGAGGAAAGCTCGGTTAAGCCCTTCCCGAGCCGCATTAGCCGTCCTAACATTAGCCTTTAACGCTACATGCATGCCGAACAAGCCTGCGAATCCTGAACAGATTGAGCCGAATATGTATACTGGGGCTATGAGGGGATTTCCTAGGAAGACGGCGAGGGCTACTGATACTACGGCGACGAAGTAGGCGAGAACCGTATATTCCCTCTTCAGGAATGCATCTGCGCCCTCTCTTATCGCTTCCGCTATCTCCCTCATCCTTTTAGTTCCAGAATCCTGCCTGTTCACGTAGCCATATAGAAGCCCAGCGGTGAGCACTGAGGCGATTGCTGAGACTGGTGCTATCACCCACATATCGATCTCCAACCCTTAAAGTTTGAGCAGTTAACTCCTCTGCTAAAGGATCACAATCATATATAAAATTTCTTTTTTATGCGCATGGAAGAGTAAATCTTTTTAGTTACCGTTTGTTTTAGCTGCATAAGCCAGTTTCGGCTTGTAAATGAGGAAAAAGTTGAAAGCTGGGATTGGAACGATAATTGCGGGATTGATTGGATGCGGCTCCATCGGATCTGTAATAGCTAGGGCTATCGATGCCGGAGAGGCAGGAGACGTCGAGTTAGAGATAGTTTATGACATCGCCAGGGAGCATGCTGAAAAGCTGGTTTCGTCCCTCTCTAAGAAACCCAGAATCGCTAGGAATGCTGATGAACTCCTCAAGGATGAGAAGATTCAGCTCGTTATAGAGGCGGCTTCTCAGGAGGCGGTGAGGCAATACGCTGTTAAAGCCCTCTCTGAAGGAAAGGACTTTATGGTTATGAGTACGGGGGCGCTGCTTGATAAGGAATTATTCAGGGAAGTCTCTAATGCGGCGAAGCGGAGCGGAGGGAAAGTTTATGTTCCATCCGGAGCGATAGTCGGCTTAGATAACGTGAAGGCAGCAGCTGTGAGACGCATAGATGAGATTTTGCTGATAACTAGGAAGCCTCCCCGCAGCTTTGAGGGAGCTCCGCTCGTTAAGAAGCGGGGAATCGACTTGTCGAGGCTTGAGAAGCCAGTCCTCCTATTTGAGGGGCCTGCCAGAGAGGCTGTGAAGCTCTTTCCTAGAAATGTGAATGTATCAGCGTCTCTGAGTCTTGCAGGCGTAGGCCCGGATAGGACGCGGGTTAGAATAATCGCTGATCCCAAAGCTGAGAATATAATGCATGAGATTCATGTTAGGGGGGAATTTGGGGAGATATTGACGCGAACTATTAATAGGCCATTCCCGGAGAATCCTAAGACAAGCTATATTGCCGCACTCTCGGCGATTGCGACTTTGAGAAAGATCTCCGGAAGCATAGTTGTTGGGACATAAACGGCTATCTGAATCTTTAAGGAGAGGTTTAGGTCTCGATGGAAAAGGCGATTCTACGTGAGAGATTGATGGAGTTTCTCAGAGAAGACTTGGGAATGGGCGATGTAACTACGGAGGCTGTTGTCCCAGCTGAGGTTGTAGTCTCCGCACATATAATTGCCAAGGAGTCAATAGTCGTAGCGGGTCTGTATGAGGTCTCGGTTATCTTCGAGGCGATCGGTGTAGACTTTAGAGCTAAAGTTAAGGATGGAGAGAAGGTTGATGCGGGAACGGTCTTAGCGGAGGTGTATGGCAGAGCTCAGGACATCCTATCTGCTGAGAGAACAGTTCTGAATATATTGATGAGGATGAGTGGCATAGCGACGCAGACGAGGAGACTTGTTGAAACCGTTCGGAAAGCGGGATTCAACGTGAGGATAGCTGCGACTAGGAAGACGGCTCCTGGACTCCGCCTCTTGGATAAGAAGGCTGTTGCACTCGGCGGGGGAGATCCACATCGCTTCAGGCTTGACGACGCTGTGCTGATAAAAGATAACCATATTAGGGTTGCGGGAGGCGTGAGAGAAGCCGTTCAGAGAGCTCGTTCAGCTGCGAGCTTCTCTAAGAAGATAGAAGTCGAGGTTCAGAGCTCAGAGGAGGCATTGGAGGCTGCTGAATGCGGAGTTGACATATTAATGCTTGACAATATGAGCGTGGAGGAAGCGAAGCGTACAATCGAGGCTTTAGAGGATAGAGGGTTGAGAGAGAAGGTTGTAATCGAGGTCTCTGGGAGAATAGACGAGAAGAATATCCTCGAATACGCCGAGTTAGGGCCCGACGTTATATCTGTGGGAGCTTTGACGCATTCTGTTAGAGCCGCGGATATAAGCCTCGAGGTTGTGGAGGTTTCAGGACGGCGGCTGAGCTGAGATCTTGACTGATTCGACGACTATCCTTGCCGGCGCATCTGTTCTTATGCCGTTTGGGTTGAAGTGAGTCGGCCAGACTTTAAAGTTCTTCTTCATGAGGTTCTCCGCAACTCTTCTCATCGGCGGAGAGGGCAGGCCGAGCTTGTCACAGATCTTGTCTATCACGAAGTATGTTGCTGGACCGTCAGATTCCCTATGAACCATGGAGATTATATCTCTCACACGCCGGTCCAGTTTCTCCCTTCTTAGCGCTTCCTTCTTCATTCTCTCGCAGAAGCCTCCATCCGCTAGTCTTCCAAGCCAGAGGGGGCCGGAGATTTCCATGGCGGTGCCGCAGAATCGACATCTCTTTTCCGCACACGTGAAGCCTCGGAAGGTTTCTCTGTGGAAGCAGTTGAAGCAGTGCAGTATGTATCCCATCTCTTCTATGGATTCATCGGCTCTTCTGGCGCCGTGAAGGAGCATTGCATAGACTCGGATGTAGTGGTTGGATTTGTGGCTGAAGAGTACCTTTACGCCGATGTCGTGCTTCGCCGCCGCCATCACCAGCGAGCCTATGAGGAGCCTCATCGCTATCTCGTGGCAATACTCGGTTCTAATCGATAATCCGCCATATTTCCTAAGCGCCGCTTTGGGATGAACTCCGCATAGCGGAGCCATATCAGTTGCGGTTAAAGCTAGGAGGCCGCCGTCCCTGAGCGCCCTGATCGCTGAGTCTAGGAAGGGCGTTGGGGATCCGAATGGATCTATGTCTATGCAGTCGAATCTTCTACGCGGCGCCGCATACTTGCTCATGAAGAGATTAGCATCCTCATTTGATAGCGTAACTGCATCTGAGAGCCTATTCATCTCTACATTGTACTTCGCCATCTCGTACGCTTTGGGATTCAGATCATTCATGTATACGTGGCGTATGCCCTCTATCTCGAGAGCGAATCTTATTCCTCGAACGCCGCATCCGGCCAGCGGCTCCGCAACTGAGATCTCTCTTCCAGTGATCCTCTGGAAGACTTGAATCGCAACTATGGCTATGTCCCTGTTTAGGCGCATAATTGGATTATAGAATACTGGAGCCTTTGATGGAGCATATTCCCAAGGAGCCTTCTTGAAGGCGCTTAGCTTGGGAACGGCAACTACGGCTTCGCCTTCACTTATCATCTCATAGGGGAAATCAAACGGCATCGCCGGATCCTAAGCCTCCAGATCAAGAAAGAGTAGATCGCTTATATAATGGGAACTGCAAGCTTTATATCTAAAATTATCCTTTTCTGGCGCAGAAAAATTCTATATAAACTTTATAAGAGATATACGCGAGTTTTTGAGGGGTCTTTTTGGGTGAAGCTTTAGTTTTAGGTTGTGTTCTTCATCTGCGTTGGGTTATGCTTGGATGATCTTAGCGGCGATTTTGAGGCATCTCTTCGCTGTGGAATCGGGGTCTTCTCCTTCTCGTATCTCCATCATGAAGACTCCCTTATAATCAGCCTCTCTGAGAGCCTTGACTACCATGTTCCAATCTATATTTCCGTCGCCTGGGGGTAAGTGCTGATCGTCGCTTCCATCATTATCGTGGATGTGAAGAGTCCATAGGTATTCTTTCGCATCGATTATCTCGTCGCGTATGCTTATGTTTGAGGAAGCTGCCAGCAGATTTGCGTGGCCGGTGTCGAAGCATATGCCCAGATACGGTGAGCCGATGCTTCTTATAATCTCCTTGAGGTCTGATACTCTGCTTCCGAATCTTTTTCCCTCCACATTAATCATGTTTTCAAGCGCGATCTTCACTCCGAGATCTTCAGCCTTCTCAGCGATGATCTTTAGGTTCTCGATAGAGTTCTTCTTCATCGCTTCGCGGCCTAGTGGGATGCTGCTTGAATTATTTGGGTGGACAACTAGTATTGGACAATCTATGGCTCTACAATACTCTAACGTTTCCATGATAAGTTCTATGCTTCGGTTTTTGACGTCTATGCTCTGCGCGGATAAGTCAACCCCACTCATTGGAGCATGCATGGAGTTTGGATGTAAACCGAGGTCATTAAGGAGTCTCCTTATGCTCGGAAGATCTGAGCGAGGAAAGATCCTTGGATCCAAATGCGTCTTATCCGCATTTATCTCCACCTCTACGAAGCCAGCGTCCCTGATATGCCTTAATGCCGATTCTAGGGAAAGACTAGCAAATGACCACGTGTTAAACCCTATCTTCCACCCTCCAGCTTGAAAACTCCTCTCCATAACAATACTTCTCCACACATCATAATTTGTGAAACATAAAATGAAGCCACCTCTTAAAATCTTTCTTCTAAACATCAGTACTCCAAGAAGAAAGGATAATGAGCTATAGAATATTTTCCTTTAAGAGGTTGGGAAGAAGCTAATGGAAAGTGACCAAGCCAAGTCATACGCATATAATAGTTCCAAGGGATTTGCATAGAAGGCTTAAGAAAGAGGTAGAGAGAAGAGGGCTTTATTTCCAAGCTAGTTAGACTGTTTCTTGGGCATTATTAATACTCTTGGAGCAAAAACTAGAAAAATGCCCCCTTTTCAAGAAGTGGTAGCCCGGGAGAGATTCGAACTCTCGTCAGCGGGTCCAAAGCCCGCTATGCTTGTCCGCTACACCACCGGGCTTCACTAATATTCATTCAAATGAAAGTCTTTGATATTAATTTTATTTTGTTTTTATCATGGCTGAGGACGTCTACTTCTTCTTGAATAAGTAATCATCTAGCTTATCCTTTGCTTTTTCCCGTCTCTTCTGATGTTCCTTCAGAAACTTTTTCACTTTCTCGGCCAGCATGATCTTGTGGTCTCCGCAGAGGAGCTCTCCATTCCTGCACTTCATATATGTCTCATTAAGCTTGTCATCGTCTTCCTCGAAGAGATAGTAATCATAATAGTAGATCGGGCAGATTGAGGGGTCTCCTCCATGGAGCTTATGCTCCTTGATTGTAGGCCTTCCGCCAGTGAAGGCGTTCCATATCTTTCTCTCAACAACCTCTGGAGGATCCGTTGTGAATATACATGTCTCCGGCATAGAGGCAGACATCTTTCCTCCCTTTCCAAGTCCAGGGAGAAATTTACAGTGTATCTGAGCCGGCTTGAAGTATCCTAGCTTAGGGGCGACGTCGCGGGTGATTCTCCAGTAGGGGTCTTGATCTATCGCTGCCGGAATTAGGCAGGGCACATTCTCGCCGGTGAGCTCGCTTTCTAGAAAGCATGGAACTGCCTGAATGGCTGGGAAGAAGATTATGCCTATGTTCGAACTCTCAGTTAAGCCGAAAGCGGCCTTAATGGTTGAGAAAGTGATCTTCTTTGCAACCTTCAAGGCTATCCTGTAGATTATCTCTGCATCTTCAACGTCCATGATTATCTTTGTCTTCTTCGCATCGAATCCAACCGCTATCACGTCAAGGGCATTGTCATAGGCGAAGTTCCTAGTTTTTTCAAGCGTGAAGTCGGGATTGATGAGAAACTTCTCGTCATCAGTCATCTGAAAGTATAGCTTTGACCCGAAAACATCTTGAAGATGCTTCGTAAATATCCAAGGAATCATGTGTCCTATATGAACCGGACCAGAGGGGCCTCTCCCAGTATAGAGGACAAATTTTATACCGGACTCGTACATGTCAAGAATCCAGTCTAAATCCCTATGGGAGAAGAACAATCCCCTTCTAAGCTGTAAATGAAGCGTGCCAGTATGTCTCTCTATTCTCTTCAGGAGATCCTTGGTTATCGGTTGCGTGCCGAACTCCTTTATGAGGCGGCTATAATCTATCTTTCCCGCAACCTCCCAAGGAGTAACAATCATCTCCTCATCGTCGCCAGCCATTCGTTAGTCACCTCTAGGCAGCCACGGCATCATGAAGAGCACGTCTCCAATATAAATTTAATCCAGCCTTATTACGTTTAAAAGCGTGGGATCATATTCTTAATAAGGGTGCTTATTATGGAAAAGAGAATGCTTGGAAAGACTGGACACATGAGTAGCATAGTTACTTTAGGCTGCGTTGCGTTTGGTAGAGTTCCGCAGAAAGAAGCGGACAGAATAATCGATCTCGCTCTCTCCCATGGAGTTAATCACTTCGATGTGGCTCCCACTTATGGGGAAGCGGAGGTCAGGCTTAGGCCATGGATGAAAGAGTATAGGGACGAGATTTTCCTTGCCTGTAAAACCCTGAAGAGAACTAGGAAGGAGGCTTCTGAGGAGCTTGAAAGATCGCTGAGAAGACTCGGCGTCGATTATATTGATCTTTATCAGCTTCATGCATTAGACGATCCAATGGAGATGGAGGAGGCGCTTGGACCTGACGGTGCACTTCAAGCGATGATTGAGGCTAGGGAGGAGGGATTGATAAGATACATAGGTATCACAAGTCATAGGCCCCCGACGATCATTGAGTCCCTTAAAAGGTTCGAGTTCGATACTGTGCTTTTCCCATTAAACTTTGTTCTGAGAAGGCATCGCTGTCCAGAGAACGATTATGAACCTATACTTGAAATCGCGAGAGAGAAGAATATTGGAACTATAGTTATGAAAGCCTTTGCTAAGGGTCCTTGGCCTCCTGAAGTCGCTGAGCATCCTGAGAAAAGACCATACTCAACATGGTACGAGCCATTCAGTAGCCAAGAAGAGATAGACAAGTGTCTCTGGTTCGCGCTGTCTCAGGGTGTGACAACAGTGGCCTCCGCGGGGGATATTCGCCTAGTTCCAAAGATAATTGATGCCGCTGAGAGATTCCGCGAATTAACCATAGAGGAACAGGAGAAACTTGTCGAGTCAGCGGCGAATCTGAAGCCGATATTTCCTAGATCCTAAAATCTCAGTCTTTTCTTAGTCTCGGTTACATGTCAAACTGGCACTTGAAAGTCTCTTTTAGGGAATAGTGTATCTTACTGAGCTTTACGCTTTAGGATCCCCGATTAAGGATATGATGCATATAAAATGAAGAGAGATTAGCGATTTATAAAGCTTCAAATCTGCTGAGCCATCTTTCATATGCTTTTAAGGCTTCCTTCGGTATACTTGTTTTTCTATCTCGCAAAACTTCAAGGAAGTCCTGCATAGTTATTTCACGCGGCAAAGCTTCTTTATCGATCTTTCCAGACTCGAAAAGTTCACTATTCACTCTTAGCTGAACTGACTGGCAAACATCTAAAATGTCGCTTCCAGAGAATCCCTCAGTCAGCCTCGCCAGCTCTTCAAGATCAACATCCTGAGACAACCTTAAATCCTTCGTGTAGAGCTTGAAGATTCCGAGGCGATCGTGAAAGTCTGGAGGGGGAACATAAATTCTCTTCTGAAACCTTCTTATGAATGGGCCGTCTAGTCTCCAAGGCTTATTAGTGGAGCCTATCACGTAAACATGGATGAGCTTCTTCTTGTCTATTATACCATCCATCTCCTTAAGAAACTGGTTGCGCACCCTCATCTCTCCGCCGACCTCGAGGCGATGGGTTCCCATCAGGGAATCCACCTCGTCAATGAAGATTATTGAAGGCATCTTTTTAGCTCGCTCCCTAGCGATCCTAAAGATCCTCGCAACATTCTTTTCGGCCTCGCCGAGCCACTTAGACATGACTGAAGCCGCGTCGACTGAGATGAATGTCGCCTTAATCTCGTTTGCAACCGCCGCGGCTAGAAGGGTCTTTCCGCATCCCGGAGGGCCGAAGAGGAGTATTCCTCTCGGCCATCCGAGGGGGAAGAGGTCTGGTCTTAGAGATGGGTAGACGATTGCTTGTCTAATCGCTCTCTTCGCTTCTTCAAGCCCCACTATCTCATTCCAGTGTACGTCTGGTGGATCCCGTATGATCAAGTCCTCGATTGGGTCTTTCTGGGACTTCTGCTCTGAGCCGTAATTCGTTTCGCCATAGTCTGATCTGCCGTTAACCCATACGTCTTCCAGCAGTCTGATCCTCATCTCGTAGGTCTTAGCTCTCTGAATGAAGAACCTAGTTAAGTTATGGTCTGGGTAGGCGTGTACGAGCTTAAGTAGGCAGTCAACAGCCTTCTTATAGGCTGCTATGGCTTCTTCCCTTTTTCCCTGCCTATCTAGGGCTACAGCTTCCTGAGCGTGTCTAACTGCTATTTTTTCCAGCTCTTCTAGACCGCTCATCTCCGTCACTGTTGAATCTCTATCTTACCCTTCTTTTTCAGCGATTCGAGAATCTGCAACACCTTATCATACGGCATGTTCAGCTCTCTAGCACACCTAGTAACATTCATGTTTCCATTATTTCTTTCAATATAATCAAGCACCAGCTCTTCAGCTAAAAATGAGGATACATCGAAGGTCTTCTTTGAGGATGATTCTTCTGTGGAGTGGACGCCATAGTTAGTGACGGATAAGGCTATTGCAGGCTTGTCAACTCTTCTCAGAGTAGGCTTTTCTATTGGAGGCTCCGGAATCTTCGCTTCAAGCTCCTTCTCCACAGTAGAGGCTGCTTCACGCAGGATTGCTTCCGCACTAGGTCCGGCGGGCTGAGTTAGCATGGGCATCGACAAGTTGAATTCAGTCTCTTCAAGTATCTCATTAACAACAGCGTTAAGTCTGCTTATTTCAGGGATCATTGACGGAATAACGTCTGCCACAAGGTTAAGCGCATTCCTAACTTCTCCGAATGTTTCGCGTAGGGCTTCGAGGTTTGAAGAGACTATTCTTATTGTATCAAGTCTTATTATCGCTCTTTCAACAGCAAGCTGAACATATTTGAGGATGGAGAGCACTCTTCTTATCTCGGCCAGTTCATTTGCGTATATTGTTGCTCTCGCCCTTGAGCCTTTCTTAACACATGCGGTACATGTATTGAATAAATCGCGGCTTCTTTTCTCAAGTTTTGAGACTGCAAGCTCAATTCTTGAATAGCATTTCCCGAGCTCTCTAGTGGCATCTAAGACGGCTTCGTTGAGCGATTTCCGTCTTCTGCGGAGAATCTTATCGATCATCACGCCTCGCCGGAGAAATATTTTAGAAGACCAAGGATCCTATTCTTGGATTAGACGTACGGGAACCGCTTGTTCATCCTCTTCCCCTTTCTCTTCTCCAGGCTCTTCCTCAGCTATTTGAGGCTCATCTTCCTCTTTCTTCTCTTCAAGAGTTATTTCAGGTTTTTCTTCGAGAAGCGCATTAATTCTTTCCTTAGTTCGTAGCAGTTCAAGCCTTTTCTGCTGAGCATTCTTTACATCTCTGAGTAGGGCGACTATTGAGCGCTTATAGACCTCTTCGCTTATGTTTCCCATGGCATGTTCTATTTCTAGGAATGCCCTCCCCGTCTGGAGACTCTTTATATACTCTTCCTGAAGCCTAGCTTCTTTATCAATCTCTTCGATGAGGCTCTTCGCCTCGTTCTCCATCTCCTTAAGCATGCCATCAAACTTCTTTATGAGACTTTCAAAGATCTCCCGTGGAACTATCTTCTCTTTTGAGAGTTTTTCGAGAACGATCCTCTTCTTCTTGACTACAGGAAGGTTCTTAGATAGATTCTTCAGCTTCTTTTCAATAGGCGACAATATGAATGCCTCGTCGCCTTCGATTTGCAGCATATCAGCGGGGTACCTCTCTAAAGCGCCATGTCTTTCTATAAGAACCTCTTCAACCTTCCCTGAAGCGTCCATTATGAAGGATACTATGATGCCTGACTCTTCTCCCCCGCTGATCTTTACAGTCTTTCCTATCATCTTCGAGGCGTCAAAATTCTCATTCATTCTGAGTTCCTCCAAACCAAATTACGCTTTCAATATTCTGAATGTTTATAGTCTTCCTTGAATCCTTCAGGCTGCTTTAGAGATGGCAGCTCTGGAAACTTCTCTTTCATTCTCTGCTCAGCTACTATCGCTGCTTCTCTCAAGATCTGCTGTGCATCCTCGCTTGCAACTTCAAAGTCCGGAGTCACCCCCGTTGTATGTCCAGCCTCAATCATTATATCATTAAGCATCGTTCCAACCTGTTCAAGTTCTTTCTCAGCCGTTGGAAGCACCCCGGCTATTCCAGATCTAATACTTTGCAGAACCTCTATTGCTGGAGCTAGGTTTACGACGGCGTTTCCTAGCTGGCTGACCGTTCTCAGCCTCAGCACAACTCTTTCTAGAGCTAGCTGGGCATTAACCATAAAGTTAGCCATCTTCCTTAATTCTGCCAGCTCATTCGCGAAGATGTTCGCCCGCTGAATCTGGTTCTTCGAGTATGCATCTACAACTTTCGAGAAAAGATACTTATCCCTATCAGAGAATCTGTTCAAAACACTTTCTAAATATTGAATCTGAGCCTCTATCCGTCTTATCGCAAGTTCTATTTTAGACTTCAAAGGAATCGAAGGTTTCAGCATGTTTTTTAATCCTCTTCTTTCTCCTTCTTCCCATCTTTTAGTGAACTTCGATGACAATAACTACTCACCTTGCTTAATGCAAGATCTCCCCTCAATTAGAACCTTCCTATTATGCTGAGAATATCTGGGCATATATATGGATGTATATGTTGACCCACACTCACACTAATCTTTTCTTATTTGACATAGCAAAAAATGATGGAAGGATCCTTCAATATTTACAAGAAGATATCCTCCATCTAGCTCGGCGAGAACTCCTCAAGCGGTCTCTTTAGAATCTCTGGATGTCTCCCTCCACGAATCGCTTCAACTCTGCTTAATGCCTTCTCAACGTCATCCTTGCCGAGATGCGCCGAGACCGTCACTCCGGAACGGTACTTCTCGCCTGGTTTGAGGATAACTACTCTTCCATGTTTCCTTTCGAAGGATTTGACGTTTGGAAAACTTGTTCCCGGCTCCAGTCCAGTTACATATCCATCCTCGAGGCTGGATGTATTCTTCCAAAGCGTGAAGTAAGGTAGTTCCTTCACTGAATATGATATGGAGACCGCCTTGTCCATGCCCTTATTTGCCAGAAGAATCATTGTGTTTCCATCCTTGTCTGAAAGCATCTTCATGAAGTAAACTTGCTCTGTGAAGCCGCTCTGCGGCGGGCCATAAACGTCGAAGTTCTCAATTTCCTTAGCGGCTATCGAGTCTCTCGGAGCAACCTTCTCAATCGGTGCTATTAATCGGCTTCCCTCCTCTAGGATCGGCGAACCATAATTACAGTGGTACAGGATCTGCATCTCAGCAGGAGTTCCTCCGAGGTTCTCAATAACGTCATAGATAGTGAATAAGTTGCTTCCAGGAACAGTTCTAATAATGGATGAAAGCTTAAGGTTAGGTCCGAACATTGACCTCTCATAAACTACTCCTTCAACCTCCAATGTAAATGGAGGCTCCAAGCCAACTCTGACATTCACCCGGGAAGCTGGAATATTCGCTATTTTGCCGTGGAGAGTAAGCATAATCTCCTTTTTCCTCCCCATATTGTCTGTGATTACATCTATTCCGGGAGCCCCAAAATTGCTGAGGCCGCAACGAACTATCATCTCATTGAATCCTTCAAGCCATCCAAGGCCTCCCTTTGCCTCCAAGTTTATATGTCGTGGGTGAACGGGTTTCTTGATTGGAGAGTTCCATCCTAGAAACATGGATTTGTACATCCCCTTCCATATGCTCATGCCTCGCGTAGGAACTATTATGAGTGAGAGTTCACCATTATCCAGTGTAATGAGGTCTACGCCGTCTGAGAGACCTCCGTAAAGCCTACGCTTTTCAATCCGCCATTCCCCACCGATCCTCAGCTCTCGACCGGATAGGCTCCACTTCTCCACGTATATCCCATTATCTTCATCTAAAAGCGTCTTCTCGAAAAATGGAACCTTCTCATCCATTCTGGACTCCTCCATGAATATTTTATTCCGTAATGTTATACGTATTTCGCAAATACACGCTTCGCTGAGCCATAAGATGGAAGATCCGCGGAGATTTTTCATGTAACCTGAATCTTTAAGTATTTTCTTCTCTCACTCGAAGTCGACGGGGAAGATCGCGAGATGAATTCTAGGAATGGATACTTTTGCCTTCGATCTTCACCGCGACTATCATTTACTTCTGGAATCTGCTTCTGCCACTACAAAACATAAAGTTCTTGGATAGAATGATGAAAGAATGAATCTTGCTAACTACTGCATTTGCTCACCTATCACCAGTCGCCTCCGTCTAGATTGGATAGTCACAACCCCGCAGTCTCTTCCCGCTGAAAAGCCGAAGTACGGTGACGTGATGGAAAGAATCAGCCGGAACCTCCTCAATTACGTTTTCTACACCTTTTCTCGACGTTTCTTTTCCGCTAAAAGCCGAATCCTTAAGTATGGTTAAATTCTTAACTTTGTTTATATCCATATTCATAAGGCATCTCTGATGAGATTGGGAGAGAAGGATTTTGAAGTCTTCGCGTATTCCGGGCTTTTACAAGCTTAGTGTTAAGGAGCGTATGGAGATAGTTAAGGAGTTTGCGGGACTCACCGATGAGGAGGCAAGTCTTCTGCAGTCAACCGGATCTCTAAGCTTGGAGTTAGCTGACCGCATGATCGAGAACGTTGTTGGAGCGATACCCATACCTCTGGGAATAGCCGTTAACTTCTTGATAAATGGAAAGGACTACTTGATTCCTATGGCGATCGAGGA
Source organism: Candidatus Bathyarchaeota archaeon (assembly GCA_021158305.1). Lineage (GTDB taxonomy): Archaea > Thermoproteota > Bathyarchaeia > Bathyarchaeales > DTEX01 > B63. The sequence goes on along the minus strand of JAGGUU010000041.1, from coordinate 17,425 downwards.
GACATCGGTTGTCGCCGCGGCGAGCTACGGAGCGAAGATGACGAGAAGCAAAGGGGGAATCTTTACTGATAGCACGGAGCCGGTGATGATAGGGCAGATTCAAGTGGTTAAAGTCAAGGATCCATACCGGGCTAGAATGGCAATACTTGAATCCAAAGATGAGATTCTAGAGAAGGCGAATGAGCAGGATCCAATGCTGGTCTCAGTCGGCGGCGGAGCGAAGGATGTCAGGGCTAAAGTGATACATACGATAAGAGGAGCCATGGTTATCGCAGAGCTACTTGTGGACTGTAGAGACGCGATGGGGGCCAACGCCGTGAACACGATGGCTGAGGCTGTAGCCCCGATGATCGAGAAGATTACCGGGGGGAAAGTATTACTTCGGATAATCTCCAACCTCGCAACCGAACGGCTTGCTAGAGCTTGGACAGTCGTGGATAAGGAGGAGGTAGGCGGAGAAGAAGTCGTTGATGGAATCGTCGATGCATATGCATTTGCAGCTGCCGATCCATACCGAGCCGCGACGCATAATAAGGGGATACTGAATGGAATCATAGCCGTAGCTCTCGCGACATGCAATGATCATCGAGCCATAGAAGCTGGAGCGCATGCATACGCTGCGAGAAGCGGGCATTATTCCCCACTCTCAGTCTGGGAGAAGAATGAGGATGGAGATCTAGTTGGCTCCATAGAGCTTCCGCTCGCCGTCGGCATAATAGGAGGCGCCACAAAGGTTCATCCTGTTGCAAAAATAGCCTTAAAGATTCTGGGCGTTAAAACGGCTAGGGAGCTAAGCGAAGTCATGGCGGCCGTTGGACTGGCTCAGAACCTAGCCGCCTTAAGAGCCCTCGCGCATGAAGGCATACAGAGAGGCCACATGTCTCTGCATGCCAGAAACATAGCGATAATGGCCGGTGCCACAGGCGACCTTATAGACTTGATCGCTGAGAGGATGGTTGAGGAGAGAAAGATAAGGATGGATAGAGCTAAGGAGCTCTTAGAAGAATACCAGAAAAAGCTTAGGAGTTAAATGTGAGGAATAATCTAAGAGGCCTCAGCGTGGCCCGGTTCTTCTTTTTAGTCTCAGGCGAGAATCCAACTCTTCCCTTCGCCGAGATCGAGGCGATTCTAGAATCTGAAGGCCACGCCTATTCGATTCTATTCAAGCTAAGTCAGGTCTTGGTTTTAGAGTCAGATCCAAAATGCGTGGAGTCCATTGCACGTAGATCGGCGCTTACGAGGGTATGCGGCCTCTTCATCGCGTCTTGTAGAGCATCGGTTCGGGAGATACTTGACAGCATAAGGAGAGCCGATATATCAGCTTATATATCTCCTGGTGAGAACTTCGTTGTCCGAGTTAGGAGGGTTAGGGGATCCTCTCCGCAGATAGACAAGCTACTGCTTGAACGTAGAATCGGAGAAGTAATATTTGAATCCGTGAAGAGAGTGAAGGTTAATCTTAGGAATCCCGAAAAGATCTTCTTCGGAGTCCTGTCGGACGATAACTTCGTCTTCGGCTTAAAGACTGCGGAGATCAAAGCTGGAAAATTTAGGAAGCGTTCGAGAGTAGCGTTTTCACACTCGGCGGCTATGCCTCCTAAGATTGCGAGATGCATGGTTAATCTCGCTCGAGTCAGAAGCGGGGACTTAGTTCTAGACCCGTTCTGCGGAACCGGGAGCTTCCTAATAGAAGCTGGACTGATAGGATGCCGGGTAGTAGGGTCGGATATTAAACGACGTATGGTTGAGGGAAGCATGCTGAACCTCTCAGCATGCGGGGTGAAGGCTGAAGGCTTACTCGTCGCCGACGCACGTTCTCCTCCATATCTGCCAAGAAGAGTTGACCGTATAGTTACAGATCCGCCTTATGGAACATCGACGACTACGCTTGGCATGGATGTGGCAGATGTTTATAGAAATTTTCTCTCGGAGGCTGAGGGAATTCTTCGTGGAGGCGGATACATCTGTCTCGCCGCTCCGAAAAGGATTAACGTCAGCCGAATAGCGGAGGAGATAGGCTTTAAGCATCTAGAATCTCATTTTATGTATATCCATAGAAGGTTAACGCGGGAAATAGCCGTTTTCTCCATATGATAGGAGGCTGTGTATTGAGTCTTAGAATAACGTTCCTAGGAACCGCCGCCAGCATACCGACGGCGACTCGTGCTCTTCCAGCAGTAGCCTTGAGGCGAGAGGGAGAAATATTCCTTTTTGACTGTGGAGAGGGATCCCAGAGGCAGATGATTACTGCGAAGATAGGCTTCAACCGGGAGATGAGGATCTTCATTACTCATATGCATGGAGACCATGTTCTTGGAATTCCAGGTCTCCTCCAGACTATGTCTCTTCTTGGCCGTGATAAGCCCTTAAAGATATATGGGCCTCCGGGAATCTCCGAGTTTGTGGATGCTTCTAGGAGAACAGTGAGGTTCTCGCTTACGTTTCCAGTAGAGGTTTACGAGGTTGGAGAAGGCGTAATCTGTCGAGAACGAGATTACGAGATCCAATCCGCGTGGGCTGAACATTCAGTTCCATCTCTAGCATATGCTCTCGTTGAAAAGCCGCGGCCGGGGAGATTTAACCCTGAGAAGGCGGTTTCTCTCGGGGTTCCTAAAGGTCCGTTATGGTCGAGGCTGCAACGCGGAGAGAACATAAAGCTCCCGAACGGCAGAATAGTTAGGCCTGAGGATGTGCTTGGACCTCCGAGAAGAGGAAGAAAGATAGTCTATGTAGGCGACACGAGGCCATCTGAGAATATAGCGAAACTCGCATCGGAAGCTGACGTCTTAATTCATGAGGCCACATTCTCCGATGAACTTGCCGAAAGAGCTGAGAGGGATATGCACTCCACTCCAAGCGGCGCTGCATCCATCGCCAAGAAGGCTGGGGTGAAGCTCCTAGTTTTGACACATATAAGCGCCCGCTATAGCGACACTGGAATACTTCTAGAGGAAGCTAAGAGAGTCTTCTCGAACGTCATTGTTGCGGAGGATTTTATGAGCCTCGATGTTCCACTTGAAAAGTAGCTCTTTTATCCGAGTCATTTGCTTCTTTAACCAGCCTTATCAACCTTGAGAGGCTACGGCTTACGTCTCTTTCAGACTCAACTATTAAGGCTCCTTCATAGCCTATCTCCTTAAAGGCTTTGATCACCCGTACCCAATTGATGTTGCCGTCACCTATGCCTAGATGCTCATCGGAGACTCCATGATTGTCATGAAGATGCGCATGGACGATCTTTCCGGCGTATTCCTTAAGGAATTTAAATATCTCTCCATCTATGTTTGCGTGTCCAACATCTAGAGTTAAGCCTAGCTCGTATTCTCCCAGATCATCGTAGAATCGATTAAAATCCTCAACGCTGCTGAGTATAAAGTGGAGGTTTGAAACGCCGTTCTCAATAGTCACTTGGACATCGTGTATTTTAGCGAATTCTACGAGTTCACGTATGGATCTCAGATTCATCTTCCAGTTTACGTCGGAGAAAAGGCGGCTAGAATTGTTTCTCAATCCGGAGTGAAGAACCCACAGTGGGGATTCTAGCTTTCCGGAGAGAAGAATCGACTTCTTTAATCGCCTAAGCGAGGCTCTTCTCCTTTGATATGATATGGATGCTATATCAACATTTATGAATGGTGAGTGAACCGATATTTCGAGGTCTCTATCATATGCTATCTTTCTTATGGCGTCTACTCTCTCCTCATTGAGAGAGTGTAGACCTTCATCAACGATCTCCACATTTTTGAATTCAGCCTCTTCGAGGATGCTTAGGATCTCGGAGAATGGGCGGGAGAGACAATACAACATTGAAAATCCGATCTTCAATATGATTCACGTCCTACACGGTTTTTGGCGCCAGCCAATCGATAACAGCTCTTGGGTCGTCACTTTCTATCTCAACTCTTATTGGGCCCAGCGGAGACTCTCCTACAGACTGGGAGAAGGAAACATGTCCCACATAAGCGACTTGCTTGTTAAGGTAAAAGCATATCGTATTCCCCTGGATTCCTTTGAGAAGTACCCCTCTAGCAGCATCCAGTATCTGTTCCCTACGTAATAAGTCGTGGAATCTAAGCAAAGCCTCGCGGCCCTCAAACTCTCCGGTGAGCCGGCTTCTTCCCTCCTCCGTCACAATCCGCAGTGAAATCTCCCCAAACATCTTCTCAACTGCTACCTGAACCTTGCCTGGATCTTCCGTTGGATTCACATCTACGGAGACCCTCAGAATCAATCTCTCAAAGCCCATATCTCCCCCACCTCCCTTTTAAGAAGATCCATCAAGTTCTCTTCAAGTTCCTTAAGCGTTCCTTCATTCACTAGCATATAATCAGCCGTCGCAATGACCTCTCCAACTCCAACCTTAAGCTCTCTCCGATCACGCTCCGCAAATTCTTCCCAGCTCTGCGGATCATCAGCTCTTCCCCTCTTTAAGAGGCGCTTAAACCTTGTCTGCGGCGACGCATGAATCGCAAGAATCTTGAAGTCCGGAAATTTCTTCTTGAACTCTTCAACTTCATAGAGACTTCTCAGCCCATCGATGAAGATGACTGGCGAGTCTATGCTTTTAATCTTCGGTATGCATCTCCTTGCCACAGCCGCCGGGCCTTCCACGCGCCTTATCTCAAGCATAACTTTGCCGAGGCTCTCAGGCGTTATCGATAATCCCCTACGTTTAGCCTCCAGTCTGATCTCATCACCCATCACAACAACTGGAAAACCGAGTTTTTTAACAATCTCTTTAACCGTGCTTTTTCCAGCCCCAGGCATTCCGGTGGTACCTATCAGCATCTTTCTTTCCGTAGCCATCACCCAGCAGAGTAAGAGCCTCAAGACGTCAACAAATCCCAACATATATATTTAACTTATTTATTGATTTTGACAATCGAGCTAACCTTAATATACTGTTCTCCAATAAAATGGGGGATTAGAAAAGCCGGAAGGGAAAGCTTCTCTTGGAAAGCATTAGAAGCTTTATAGCCTTTGATATTGAAGAGCCGCAGGTGTTGAGAAACATATCGAATGTCCAATCTATGCTAGCGGAGACCGGGGCGCGGCTTAAATTTGTAAAGCCAGAAAACATCCATATTACGGTGAAGTTCCTAGGCAATATCTCGCTGTCTCAAATCGACGAAGTCTATGAGGCAATGAAGAAAGTCGATTTTTCACCATTCGAGATTGAGATAAGAGGAGTCGGGGCCTTCCCGAACATGAGACGCGTAAACGTTGTGTGGGCGGGAATAAGCAGGGGAGCCGATGAGCTGAGGGAAATCTTTAACCAGCTTGAGCCGAGGCTCTATAGGATGGGATTCAAGAGGGAAACGAGGGAGTTCAGCCCGCATTTGACAATAGCTAGGGTTAAAACGGGTTATAGAAGAGACGAGCTCGCACGTTGCCTAAGAGAGATAGAGGATTATGAATTCGGCGTCGTTGAAGCTAAATGCTTAAGGCTCAAGAGGAGCATATTAAAGCCGGAGGGGCCTGTTTACTTAACGCTACGCGAAAAATGCGTGTAGTTTCAAGGGACATAACAGATGTGTAGCCTTAACGACAGAGTTCAAAGGGTCTGTGAAGAAGTGCTTCGACGGATAACCCCAAGCAGAGAGGAGAAGATCAATACTCTCAGATTTGTCAACTCGCTGATTGAGAAGCTCAGATGTAAACTGGAGAAGATGGGTCTCGAAGCGGAAGTGTGCGTCGAGGGATCTATTGCAAAGGACACCTGGATAGCGGGAGAGAAGGATATAGATCTCTTCATGCTTGTACCTAAAGAGTATGGGAAAGAAGCGTTCCAAAAAGTTCTTGAAGCTGCCAAAGATGTGTGCAAAGGCAGGTTTCTGGAAGCCTACGCGGAGCATCCATACATTCACGCTGAGATGGAGAGATTCACTATTGATTTCGTCCCATGCTTCAAGTTAGAAAGAGCCGAGGAGGCTATTTCAAGCGTTGATAGGACGCCTTTTCACACTACATATGTTAAGAAGCATCTTAAGCCTGAGGGTAGAAGAGAGGTTCGCTTGCTGAAGAGATTCATGCGGGGAATAGGAACATATGGTGCAGAGATAAAGATTGGCGGATTCAGCGGCTACCTCTGCGAGCTCCTAGTCATATATTATGGATCATTCCTCAACGTACTTAAGGCAGCCTCAAATTGGCGTGGAAGAATACTAATCGATATCGAGAACCATTATAAGGGAAGGGCTGAGGAGGCCTTGAAAATCTTTGATCAGCCGCTTATAGTCATAGATCCGGTTGACAAGAATCGAAATGTAGCCTCGGCGGTGAACAGGGAGAGACTTGCAGAGTTCATAGCAGCTTCAAGGCTTTTCATCAAAAATCCAAGCGTCAGATTCTTTTTTCCCCCGGAGCTGAAGCCCTTCAGTACGCAGGAAGCGATTGAGAAGATGAGATCTAAGGGGACATCATTCGTGTTTCTGAAGACCGAAGCCATAAAAGCAGTGCCTGATGTTCTCTGGGGGCAACTCTACAAGTCCCAAAGAGCTCTTAAAAGGCTTATTTTAAGATACGACTTTGAGGTTCTGAGAGACGCTGTTTGGAGCGATGAGAAGACATCTACAGTATTCATCTTCGAGCTAAAGTCTCATACTTTGCCAGCGGCAAAGAAGCATATAGGTCCTCCTATTGCGAAGAAGATGGATTGTGAAAGATTTCTGAAGAAGCATTTATCATCGAAAATGCTTGTTTCAGGACCTAGAATAGAAGGAGATAGGTGGGTTGTGGAGAAGAAAAGGCGATATCAGAATGCTTCTATCCTCCTTAAAGATTTTCTTAAGGATGGAGGGAGAAGCGTGGGAGTCGCCAGCCTCGTCTCGGAGGCTTTCTCCTCCTCGCTTGAGGTCATAGTTAATGAAGAGATCATGGATTTTTACTTAAGCAATGAAGATTTTGCTTCCTTCTTCACAACATATCTGATAGGAAAGCCGATGTGGCTCCAATGAAGGGACGGGATTTTAAAGGTGCATATAGCTTATCTGAATGGGCCCCTAGAGGAAAAGTATGCACGTATAATCTGCTATCCCCAGTACAATCCGGATGAGCTTAAGGAAAGACTACGCGAGATAAGAAGCTTAGGAGTCAAGGCATTATGCTTCTTCGGAGATAAAAAGATCGGAAAGGTCTCTGTTTTAGGTAAGGGATGCGTAGGCATAGTCGTCTCAGCATACACGGATGCGGGTAGAGCTGCACTTAAGATTAGACGGACAGATGCTGATCGAGAAAGCATGAGACGCGAAGCTGAAATGCTCAAGATCGCAAACTCCGTCAATGTTGGACCGAAACTCTTAGGATTCACTCGGAACATTCTTTTGATGGAGTTTATAGAGGGCACGCCTCTAGCGGGATGGATTGAGAAGATACGTTGTGAAAGAAATTCAGCGAAGAGAGTTCGTAGAGTCTTAAGGGAGATTCTGGAGCAGTGTAGAAGGCTTGACGAGATCGGGCTGGATCATGGAGAACTGAGCAGAGCTACAGGGCATGTGATCATAGATCATAAGGATACTCCTTGGATTTTAGACTTTGAGACGGCGAGTGTGAAGAGAAGAGTTTCGAATGTCACGTCCATCTGCCAATTCCTGTTCTTGAGGGGAAGCCTAGCCAGCTTGATAACTGAATCAATCGGTTGCAAAGCTGAGGAAGACTTAATCCTAGCTTTAAGAAGATATAAGAAGAGCCTTTCGCGGAGGGCCTTCAATGAGGTTTTGAGGAAATGCGGCTTAGTTGATTAGAGTGTCGGATAAGAGCCTAGGGGAGATATGAGAAGTCAAATATGCTGGTTTCATGCGTTTTTCGAAGGCCCGGAAACCCTGCATGGCAACACCTTTATATTATGAAAAAAGAAAAACAAAGAGGGGTATTGATATCGTTTCTTTGATTGATGGTGTATGCTATGATTATTCAGCGTATACCGACAGGGATCCCCAAATTTGATGAGTTGATTGAGGGGGGCTTCCCAGAGAACAGCATGATACTGCTCGTGGGCTATCCGGGCGCTGGCAAGACAACGTTCTCGGCGCAGTTTCTATATAACGGCGCAACTCGCCACAGAGCTAAGGGAGTCTATGTTTGCTTTGCGGAGACGAAGGAAACGTTCCTTAAGAATATGATGAGGTTTGGATGGGACTTCGAAAGGCTGGAGAAGGATGGGAGAATTGCCATCTTAGATCTTTCGGTAACCCGTGAGTCCGGGCTTCAAAAAAATCTTGACACGATAATGGAGACTATGACCTCGCTTAATGCTAGTAGGCTTGTTATAGATTCTTTCTCAGCGATAAGTATGGGATTGAAGGAGCCAATAGACATACGCGTAATGATTCATCTCCTCTACAGATTTTTGAAGAAGGCCCGCTGCGTATCCATCCTTATTCTTGATCAGCCTTGGGGATCCGTCTCCTTGGGTGAGGGAATCTCGGAGTTTCTTGCCGATGGAATAATACATTTCGAAACATACTTTGACAAGAACGAAATTCTTCGCAGAAGATTTAGAATATTGAAGATGAGGGGAACTAATCATACGAAGACTCCGCATGAATATGATATAACATCTGAGGGATTTGTCATACTTGATAGGGAGAAGTATAAGGAGGAGAGTCTTAGAGAGGAAGAGTATTCGGTTCGCCGCGGATTCACAGATCTCCTAGAGGTTAAAGGCATCGGCGTTAAGCGTTCTAATCTTCTGCGGGCTTTGGGAATAAGATCGGCTGAGGACTTAGCTGAGGCTGACCCGAAGTTTCTGGCCAGTAACCTGAAAATCTCGAGAAGAGCTGCGTCTAAGATCATCAGGAACGCTAGGAAGCTGATTTCTGGTTAATGAACTAACGCTAGGGACTCTAGGTTCTGTTGAAAGTTACGGATTTATGACATGAATTATAGGTTAGAATTATAGATTCTACAAAAGTATTTTGCATGAATATTTAAAAAAGTTATTGAAAAAATAACATTTTTCTTCATAAAAATTATAATTTTTGTGAACGAATAGAGTTCATGCTTCTTACAGAAAAGAGGAGACGCTCGTTCTCCAGAGAAAAAAGTAGGCTAGAGCTGAAGCAGCCTTTCGTTCCAACGCGCAGTAAAAGGCGATATATAAGCTGTAAACGATGCGGCTGTCTAACAGATCTGAACAAAGCGAAGATTTCAGGCTATAACTCGGAACACTCTCTTCGCCACATACACTGTAATGGATGTGGCAAGATAATTAAGTGGCTTCCCGGAGAAAGGGATAAGGTTGGCATCGTTGAGGGAGTATTCGGCATCTTTTTGGGAGGAGTACTAGCATATCTACTGTATCCCTCACTTAAAATTTATGGACTACAGGCTGGATTCTTCACATCTCTATATGGATTCTTTAAAATTTTAATCTCATAAGATAGTTCTTCAGAAATTTGGAAAAGAGATTTTTAAGCATGTAATGCTCATATATTCTTGGAGGACGCATGGAGATTGCCTAGAATAGAAGGGGATACTAAAGGAGAGCTTCTATGCACACGTGTTACCTCAGCGATAAAAGAGGCTGTTATCCATGAATCTCAGACGGAGGGGTTAACGCCGTCCGAGTGGCTACGTAACCTCATCGTTAAGGAGCTTAAGGAGAGAGGGGTATTACAGAGGGTCTACAGATTCCCAGACCTTGACAAGTCAAGATCATAGCTCTGAAGATCTCTTCTTCTAAACGGCGGATTCATCGTAGGCGCCTTACCCAAACGTAGACTTTATAATAAGATAAGGAAATGTTCGCATTAACTTAATTAATATTTTCTTAGATTACTTTAGGAGCTGATGAATATTCTGTGCAGGAGGAGAATAATCTTGGAAGACCTAATCGAGTTAGCCATGAACTATGCGGGAAGCCTAGGAGCAGAGTATGCTGAGGCGAGATTTCAGCGCGACATTCAAGAAACTGTGATCTTGAAGAACGGGTTTCCAGAAGCTGCTGTACTTGAGGAGAAGAAGGGCATAAGCATAAGGGTGCTTGTGGATGGAGCTCTTGGATTCGCGTCGACAGATAGCCTTACAAGAAGGGATGTTAAAGCTGCCTCAAGCAGAGCTTTTAAAATGGCACGTGCGTCAGCGAGGATCATGCATGAAAAAGTCTCAATGGATGATAGTAGTTTAGGAAATGTTAAGATGGAAGTTAAACAGCGTATCGGCTTTGATTCAGTAGATATTGAGTCGAAAACTAGCTTGCTCAAGGAAGCATATAAGCGGGCCGTGGAAGAGGCTGCTGAAAGAAATGTTAAGGTTCCAGCATGTAGCATGACGATCGATACGTGGATGACTGAAAAGCTTGTAGCATCAAGTGATGGAGCATACGTTTATAGCCTTATCCCAAGAGCTGCCTTCTCCATGCTAATGACGGCCTTCCATCCACAGAAGGGGTCGGCTCAGAGATTCTTTGACCTCGGAGGCTCCGGTGGCTGGGAGATCGTGGAGAGATGGAGCCTGCCAAGTCTCATCGAGAAGGAAGCTGAAACCCTCTCTGAGATACTCCTATCCGCCGGGAAGAGTCCCTCCGGAAAGACTGATGTCATCCTCGGACCTGAACTCGTCGGCCTCATCTGTCATGAATCCTCAGGCCACCCTAGTGAAGCTGACAGAATCCTAGGGAGAGAAGCAGCTCAGGCCGGAGAGACATATCTCAAAAAGGACTCGATAGGCTTACGGGTTGGCTCACGTCTCGTAAATGTTGTGGATGATCCTACGCTAGACGGCTCCTTCGGCTTCTACCTATATGATGATGAAGGCGTTAAGGCTAGAAAACGCATGCTTATAAAGGAGGGCGTAATAAATGAGTTTCTCCATAATAGGGAGACTGCAAGCGTCTTCGGTGTCAAGAGTAATGGATCCGCTAGGGCCTCAGCCTTTGACAGGGAGCCCATAGTCAGGATGGCTAACACGTATCTTGAGCCTGGAGATTACTCGGTGGAGGAGCTCTTAGAGGACGTGAAGGAAGGCGTATATATTAGGAGCTTCATGGAATGGAATATTGATGATAGAAGATTTAACCAGCGCTACGTGGGGCTCGAAGCCTATAGAATATCGAAGGGAGAGATCAAGGAGAGAATTAGAAATCCCGTCTTAGAAGTGACTACGATAGGTTTATGGTCCTCAGTAGACGCGGTCGGCAGAGACTTGGAGTTTCAAGCTGCATATTGTGGTAAGGGAGATCCGCTACAGGGAATCCCTGTCTGGGTTGGAGGGCCTCATGTAAGGTTGAGAGGAGTGATCTTAGGAGGATGAAGCATGAAGAAGGATGAGGCGGCATCATATATTGTTGATTTAGCGTTAAGGAGAGGAGCTACTGATGCGGTTGCGAACATCCATGATAGACAGCACATTATGATTAGATTCTCAAACAATGAGGTGACGATCTCTAAGTTTTATGACGAGTTAACAGTGGACATATTCTTAATGATTAAGAGGCGGAGAGCCGCCACAACTATTCCGTTCTCTTCAACTCGAAGCCTCGAGAAGACCGTTGAAAGGCTTATCAAAATAGCTAGGATGACGCCGCCGAGCGAACTCTATGCTCCTTTACCTGAAGGTCCCTTCAGCTACGATCCGAAGCTACTTAGGGGTTCCAAGGTCTCCCTTAACCCGGATAAACTCGTCGGTTACGTTGAAGAAGCTATAAACGCCGCGTTGAAGGAGGGAGCTAAGAAGGTAGCGGGAACGCTGAATGCGTTTGTTGAGAGAACCGTGCTAGCTACGTCAGGTAATGTGTATGCAAGTCAAGAGAGGGGAGCACTAGATATATCGGTTAGAGCATTCACATCCGATATCTCCTCTGGACACTTCGTCTCGATCAGCGGCGATGAGGATGAATTCAACCCCTCAGAAGCTGGAAGGATCGCCGGGGAGATAGCCGCAGCTGCCTCGAATCCTAAACTCGGAGAACCAGGAAGATTCACCGCCCTCCTTGGACCGCTTGTCTTCGCTGATTTAATCAGCCAAGTCGGCATACTCTCATCCGCGTTTCTCGTGGATATCGGCCAGTCATTTCTTGTTGATAAAGTGGGCTCTCAAGTTGCCTGTGAAAAACTAAGCCTAATTGATGATCCCACAGTCGCAGGTTCCTATGGTGCTAGAGCCTTTGATGATGAAGGCGTTCCTACAAGGAGAAATGTAATAATAGAGAGGGGAGTCCTTAAGAGATACCTGCATAACAGTATGACGGCTAAGAAGTACGGCGTTGAGACGACTGGAAACGCGGGGCTGATCTCTCCGCATCCATGGAACTTGATAGTTGAGCCGGGTGAGAAATCATTTGAGGATCTCCTAGCGGAGATTGACAGAGGAATATACGTCACTAACGACTGGTACTTGAGGTATCAAAACTATAGGACGGGTGACTTCTCAACGATTCCCAGAGACGGAATATTCCTCATAAGAGATGGGTCCATAGAGTCTTCGGTTAGGGAGCTCAGGATAAGCGATAACATGCTACGCATCCTGAGGAATATCCGAGATCTCAGCCGAACGCGGAGATGGATCAAATGGTGGGAGGTTGATGTTCCAACGTTAACTCCGTACGCCGTGATTGAAGACCTAAACTTCACGAAATCAACGATGTAACTCTATTTTATAGAGTGAAAATATTTTGGAGATGTTTGCTTCTATGCTGATGCGAGGCTACTTATATTGTACGTATACCTCTGGTGGAAGAATCGGCTTCTTAGAGTAAAGTACTCCCTCAAGCCTTCTGTAGTAGCCTATAACTTCTCTACCTTTCTCTGTTAACGAGAAGGTCGTGGCGGAATTATTAATTGTCTCCTTTAATAGACCCTGAGCAATGAGGAAGTCGAGGTACTTCTTCAGCCTTGTCCATGAAAGGTTAGCTCGATACATTATGTGAGTCGGCTTCCTCTTTCCCTCAGCGACTGCCTTCAAAATGTCAAGGTAGATCTCGAACTGTGAACGCCTCGCCATTTCCCTCGCCGAACCGTAGGTTACTACATATCCGTTTATAAGCTTTATGAACTTTCAGTTTCAGTATGCCGTTTAGTTCATCCATGCTGGAGCATCATCATCAAATAATCATTTAAGCATGTGTCCCATAATATTTTAATGCGAGGTCTCTTTATATCTGTCCTACTCATTTCGGTAGAGGAGCCTTGCCAAGCAGCCAACTTGAGGAAGACGATGTTTTCAGCATGCTAGTTCGGCCTATACGTAGGTTACTTGAGGAACGAAACTTTAGGAGGCCGACTGAGCCTCAGCGGAAGGCTATTCCAAAGATTCTTGAGGGAAAGAATGTCCTGTTGATATCTCCTACAGCAACTGGGAAGACTGAGGCGGCGATGCTTCCAGTGCTGAATAATCTCATCCAGATTTCCAGAAGCGAGCCGGGGATAAAGGTTCTTTACATAACGCCTCTCAGAGCCCTAAACCGCGATATGCTTGAGCGTCTGGAATGGTGGTGTAACAAGCTGGATCTTAAACTCGCAGTCAGACACGGCGATACGGATGTGAGTGAAAGAGCGCGGCAGTCACGCAGTCCACCTGATATAATGATAACGACTCCTGAAACTCTTCAGGCGATGCTATTCGGCTGGACTATCCATCGCCATCTCCAATCTGTAAGATGGGTTATTGTAGATGAGGTGCATGAGTTAGCCGATAACAAGCGTGGAAGCCAGCTCTCGCTTGCGCTTGAGAGGCTCCGCGAAATAACTCGTAGGGAGTTTCAGATCATAGGGTTATCTGCCACAATAGGCACTCCTGAGAAGGTTGCTCAGTTTCTAGCCGGAAATAATAGGCCTATCGACGTTGTCGAGGTTCCAGTTGCCCGTCACATGCGTCTGAAAATATTATATCCAAAGCCTGAGCCGGAAGACTTCACGCTTGCATCGGCTCTTTATACCCATCCTGAAGTCGCCGCTCGCCTCCGAATCATACGTAAGCTGATTGAACAGCACAACTCCGTTCTGTTATTCACGAATACGAGGACTATCTCTGAGGTTTTGGCAAGTCGATTCAAGGTTTGGGATGCAGATTTTCCAGTCTCGATTCATCATGGATCTCTAGCTAAGCCCTCGAGAATCGCGGCTGAGCAGGGACTTAAAGCCGGCGATCTTCAGGGGTTGATATGCACGAGCTCTCTGGAGCTCGGTATAGATATTGGAAGAATAGATCTCGTAATCCAGTATATGAGTCCAAGACAAGTTACCCGTCTCATTCAGAGGGTTGGTAGAAGCGGTCACAGAATAGGCGGCGTTGCCAAGGGAATAATCATAACTATGGATTCAGATGATACTTTAGAATCTCTCGTTATTGGAAGGAGAGCTTATGCTGAGGAGCTGGAGCCCGTTGAGATACCGGAGAAGCCATTCGATGTATTAACGAATCAGATAGTTGCTCACTTGATGAAGCGGAGGAGAGTCTATTTCCAAGAGATCCTCGAGATCTTCAGGAGAGCCTATCCCTACAGGAACTTGACAGTCGAAGATATTCAGCGAATAGCCGAATACATGCATGAGAGATATCCGAGGTTCGCATGGGTGGTTCAGGAGGAGAATCTTATGCTTAAGCCTAGACGTTCAAAGCCCATGTATGAATATTTCTTCGATAACCTATCGATGATACCTGATGAGAAACATTACATCGTCATAGATAGAGAGTCGGATACCGCCGTCGGACTGCTAGATGAGGCGTTTGTCGCCGAGTATGGGAGACCCGGCGTAAAGTTTGTCATACGTGGAAGCCCATGGAAGATCGTGAATATAATCGCTGATAGAATCTACGTGAAGCCCGTGGATGACCCAACGGGGGCTATACCAAGCTGGGTTGGAGAAGAGATACCGGTTCCATACGAGGTGGCTCAGGAAGTTGGGGAGATAAGAAGATTCGTTGAGGAGGAGATGCGTAAAGGATCAAGCCCAGACGATATTGCTGAGAAGCTCGCTGAGAAGTATCCTGCTGATAAGGAAACAGTTCTCGACGCGATCTCCGAGACCGTTGAAACAGTTAAGAAGGGATATCCAGTTCCAACCGATGAGAGAATCACTATTGAGGAGTGGGAGGACTACATCATCCTGCAGACGCATTTTGGATCATTAACGAACCGTGCCTTCGCACAGTTACTGGGGCATATAATCTCCGAAAGGACTGGATATTCAGTTGCAGCTCAGCATGATCCATATAGGATTCTGATTCAGACGGCGGGAGAGGTAGACGCCGCAGTACTGATTGATATAATCAGCGAGGTTAAAGATGCCTCTCCCGAGGCGATTAAGGAGATGCTTACCCGCGCCTGCGAAAGAACAGGGATCTTCAAGAGGAGACTGATACACGTGGCTAGGCGGTTCGGAGCTTTGAAGAAGCAGGTTGACTTCAGCAGCGTTAGCCTCCAGAGCTTGATAAGGAGCTTCGAGGGAACCGTGATCTATGAGGAGGCGCTTAAGGAGATCTTCATGAAGGATTTAGACCTTAAGAGACTGATAGAGGTCTTCCGCAGAATACGGGAGGGCGATATCGAGATTGTTCACGTTGAGACTTTGGATAAGCCGTCTCCGCTTGTCCGCCTCGGAATTGAGAAGGTAAGCATGAAGACGGATTTGATTCCTCCTGAGAAGATGAGGCGGATACTATTAGAGTCCGCGAAGGCGAGGCTCCTCGATGAAACCAGAATCTTCGTATGCACAAGTTGCTGGGGCTATATTGAGCCTATCAGGATAAGGGATCTTCCGCTGAAGCCCGAATGTCCCAGATGCGGCTCAAACAGGCTTGGAATGTTAAGGGTTGAAGAGAAAGATGCCTATGTGCTTATTGAGAAGAAGGGTCAGAAGTTAAGGAAGTCTGAGAGGAAGCTTAGAAACGAAGCTGTTCAGACGGCTAATCTCATATCCAGCTATGGGAAAGCAGCAGCCATAGTCCTTTCAGGCAGAGGGTTGAGGCCATCGGACGCCCGGGAGATTCTAAAGAAGGAAAGCAGTATCTCAGATAGGCTCTTCGAATTAGTGCTCGAAGCTGAAAGAGAATCTTTGAAGAGAAGATTTCTATAAGCATGTACTCCCAGCATAGAACGTAACGTAGAAATATTAGTTCTCTGATTTAAAGAAAAGGATGTGACTTAAAATGTTTATATCACCCTTTGTAGCCTCCCCGATGCCAGTTATACGTAGACTTCTAACGCTCGCCGAGTTGAAGCCGGGTGAACTCTTCTATGATCTCGGAGCAGGCGACGGCGGACCAGTCATAATTGCGGCTAAGGAGTTCGGAGCCAGATGCGTTGGAGTTGAGTTGAGGGAGGACCTAGCTAGACGTGCAATGAGGAGGATTAGGGAGCTCGGTCTGCAGGATAGGATTAAGATCATCAATGACGACCTATTCAATGTCTCATTAACCGATGCAGATGTGGTTTACTTATATCTGACCACAAGCGCTAACGAGAAGGTTAGGCCTAAGCTTGAAGCTGAGCTGAAGAGAGGAGCCAGAGTTGTTTCACATGATTATAAGATCACGGGATGGGAGCCAGCGAAGGTTGAAAAGTTCTGTGAGAATCCGAGGCTTGGATTTCCTTCCCACACACTCTATCTCTATCGGAGATGAGATACTGCTCCTCAGCGGTTTGTAAGAGGGAGAAGCATGATGTAAATGGTTGCATTAGTCAGTAGCGACGAAGTTTAAGGAATGGAGGGTTCTCATTGATTCCCCTTCCTTGGAGCTATGTTAACTCGTGGCGTTGCACGGGATGCGGATTATGCTGCATGAATTACGATGTTGTGTTAAAGTTTGATGAGTGGCTTAGAATAGTACAAAGGTTCGGCGTTGGAGTTACGAGAGCAGGGCTGAACAAGCTATACCTTGGAAAGAAGCCGGATGGCTCATGCATATTCCTTTCTCGGATAGGCGGAAAATACATATGCACGCTTCAGGATATGAAGCCGATTGCATGTAAGCTCTGGCCGTTCAGAATATTGAATCGACCAAAGTATGGCAAGACGCGTGAAGCTCTCTTCAATTATAAAGGAAGAAGATTATACGTTTATATCGATCCTTCCTGTCCCGAGATAAGGTGGGGGAAGCCGTCCTCAATAATGATTAATCATGTTATTCCAGAATTCATTGAGATAGCTCTAGGTATCAGAAAGAAGCAGGTCTACTCCACGGGAGCGTTACTCTATAGCTTAGACATCAGAAGAAAGATCTCAAGCTTCTCCGCGTATAGAGGATTGTGAATCTTAATCATACGTGAGAATCTACTTGGGGAGTTATGAGCCAGCGTCTAGCTTGATTAGGGCGACGCCGAAAAGACCCAAAACTTGCCAATATCATATCTGTTTTTGATGATGATTCGCGGTGAAGACTTGTTTTTCCTCTGCTTTAGAGGATTTAATCGGAAGCGTGGAAGATTACATCTGAGGAGATGACTGAGGGGATTCCGAATTATGAACTTAAATCATTAATGTCTCTG
>JAGGUU010000081.1 GCA_021158305.1 Candidatus Bathyarchaeota archaeon | reverse complement strand
CCATAACCTCTCTCGTTGAAGTAGGGAATCATCTCCTCTACTACTTCCCTTGGAACCCAACCCGAGTTCTCATTATCTAGGTAGACCTCCCTAGCCGGTTTACCGTGAGCTGCAAGTAGTTCCCTTATTTCGCTTGCCATTATCTAAACCCACTTATACCAAAATAAAAAGTAATTCTACCCTTCCCTATCAGGAATTCCATCGTATTATAGAGCTATTTACTTGCTTAGCACGGCACAGAGCCCGTATTGAGATGGGACATTTAAATACTAAACAATAGTTATATCAGGAGATGTAGCAGTTACTATATTCCTTGGCAAGGTATTCTAGACAGATAATCTTGAAGGAAATCAGCCCTAGTGGGCAACATAGAATCAAGAGGAAAATGCCGCTATAATTGGATGTGGGTTTTGGTCCATGCCCGGCGGAGCTACTTGCAAGGGCAGGAATTGGAAGGCTTAAGCTAGTTGATAGGGATATCAGGGTCTCGCTAGCTCAAGCAAGGGAATCCCATTACGACATCGAGTTGATCTTCCCCCATCCTTCAGGCCCAAAGAGGGCTTACGTGGAGGTCAAAGGATCTGAGAGGATGGATAGATTGGTAAGGAGGGTGAACCAAGCGTTCAAGGGGGCATCCCGAACCCTTCTGCGTCATTGGAGTATTGGGATACCCTAAGGACTCGATCCTACTGTTGAGGAAAGTAGTACCGGCATGGATCTGGGTAAGGCCAGGGAGAGAGGGCAGGTTGGGGAGGTTCGGGCCAGAGAATTTGAAGAGGTAGCTGAAAAGGATCGATAATCTAACTACACATATTATTTTCGAGAAACCCATAAAGCTCTTTACTCAGAGTCAGATTTTTATAACTACCCTCCATGGCAGAAAATTTAAGTGTAAACGAAGCTAGACCAGATCGTGCGTGGCATCAACGATCTAAGGAGGATAGATGAGATTAGCTCCATATACTCTTTGTTTGAGGCATCTCTGACCAGGAGGGAATTCCTCCTGGGAGCGTTGGGACTGGCCCTCGTTTCCTCTCTCTCTTCCGTTCAAAGACCTCTATCCGTTCTGTCCTTTATGGTTGACCCCAGAAAGGTCGATGAAGTTCTCAGCAGCAACGGTAAACTTCCAGTCTACTCGAACGAGATAGACTGGATGCTGAACGAGAAAGCCCTGAAGAGCTTACCTTTGCCAGTTGAACGCGTAACGGACCCCAGTGGTTACGGTCAGCTCCTCGTCCTGGGTGGCCCGGAGGCGAGGGAAGATGAGTACATGCCGAGGAACTTAGTCAAGGAGCTCTATGCGCAAGATGAGGTCAAGCTCCTGAGGCGGGGTAAGTGGACCGTCAAAGCCGGGGAAGTTGATGGCATAAAAATCGTCAACGTAGCTGGTGGTGATCGTTACCTGACCGAGAGAGGGATAGATTTTCTTTTAGGAGAGGGAAGATATGCTAGCGATTATAACAGTAACGAAACTTCCAATTTAGAGGAAATAGCTTCGGGGAGGAATCCGCTGGAGAAGAAGGTAAGCGCTTACGTCACGAAGGTTTCTACTGAAAGCGGAGTCGAGGTAAGGGTTCATGTCGACCATCCATTGCCAGTTGTAGCTTACTACTCATTGAGCGGGGTATATTACAAGATGTTTTACAGCGATGAGGGTGGCTACTACTACAGGAGGTTTTCGAACTCCGAGATAGGGAGAGGTTTGACAATAGATATAGTGGTATCTGATATGATAGATGGTGGCAAATGCCTTTACTCCAACTCAAAACACCTCGAGGTCACGCTGAAGCCGACGACCACGACGAGTGAGGAAAGGACTGAGAGTGAAAGTGAGACGAGAACTGAGACACAGACTGAAAGGAAGGACGTTGTCATCAGACTGAATGTCCCTTACAGGAGGCAAATTAACTGGTGCTTTTGCAAGGTGGCAAGCTACTCGATGGCAACAGCCTATCTGGGTGATGAGATAACACAGAGGGAGTTTGAAAATTACATTAAGGAGAAGACTGGAGCGACGGATGTATGCAGTTTACCCTGCAACGTTATAGATCCGTTATCGATAGAATTAGTTGAAAAGAGAGGGTTTAAGATAAGAAAGATAAGAGTTTACCATGGCACTACGGAAGGTATAGAAGAGGCATTCTGGGAAGCTTTGGGTAAGTATCGTTTACCTGCAATTGTTCCGGTTAAAAAAGCTCACTCTGGCGTTGCAACGGGGATAGACACTAGTAAGAAAGTAATTTATGCCCATGATCCAATATGTGGACCAAATCAAACGATGTCTTACTCTAAAGATCCGTGGTCATGGGCTTCTGGTCCATATTTTTCAATTGGACTCGTATACAAATGATGCAGCTATTTGTTGGTAACTTTTATCTTATTAACTCAATTCTATTTTTGATAAAAATTATGAAAAAGAAAGCTGTTTTTCATTGATTTTAATCTCCCTAGCTATTCATACACTTGACAAATCCCTAAGTTAGATGCAAATCCTAATAAGGAAAGGATTGGCAGGATTTTAAGCTAGCTTACGTTAATTTCAGCGATCAATCAAAAACCCTTCAATCCCTTCTCAATTAAGCATTCCCGTGATTCCTAAAAGCTCCTCGGTAGAGGAAGCTTGGGAGGCAATATAAGACTTGGAAGACGCGAGATATCCTAGCTAGGTTTGGTGAAAACAGGTTTGCTAAATACATAGACAAAAACCATACTATCATGCTTACCGAAATTAAAATACCTGAAAGGCTGAACATCACATGTCAAAGATACAAGAATTCAATAATCGACCTCGAACCCGATGAAGAGTCTATACGACCTCCCTTAGCTTCCGAGTTACGAATTGAGGGATCTCGCTTCACACCATTAAAGAAGATTAGAATTATCGCATATGTTTCTGGCATTGCTCCAGGCGAAAAGTGGATACTATTAACATCTGGACTTAGGCCTGTGGCGATAGGGCCTGAAGCTATCGAGTGCGTTGATAGAAATGGAAGGCACATTGTGATCTCAGGCGAGAAGCGTGGAGAGCTCAGCTCTTGGATAGAGATAGACTTCGATGTAATCATGTCAGCAGAGGTGAGGCCATTTTTCTTCTTCCATCCAAAATTTGGAGAGGTTCTCGATTGGATAAGACAGTTATACCTTAGAGCTGTAGACTACTTCTCACCAAAACTCAATATCTGGATAAGAACCTAAAGCTAGAAATTGTTCCTGCACGTGAATGTTGAGGTGAGAGTTAGTAGTTGATACTTAAGGCTTGATAATTTTGAACTTACCTATTACAGGTATGTGAACGGACTTCTCTAGATCTGGTAGATGCATCCATACCTCTTTAATCGCCTTTGAAATGTCCATTCTTTTAAATTTATTTTTAACGCTTCTCGAACCTCTGGTTCGCTTATGTAAGGTATACCTAGTATTCTCATCTCTAGTGGTACCGCTGGCCCTAGAGCGATAATTAATGGAAGCTTAAGCTCACTGGGCACTTGCTCCGAGGCATCTCTAAGTTTTCTAAGTACGCGAATAATGTTTACAAAATATGTGAGTAATGATATTAATGGTACCGGTATCGAGATAATTATCCTCCCACATATTGGGGGGCCAAAATCTTTGTCCTTGGGGACTTTTACTTCGATCCTACTGTGGCCAGCAGTGTACACATACCTTACGACGTCATGTCTTTCAATTCTCTTTACATCTTCATGTGATATCCCTATGCTGTACAAATCATGACTCAACTTGCGAGTTTCGGCTGCATTGACGATGTTATCCAAAAGGCTCAAGAATTTATCCTGGATAATCCTCTTAAGTTCTGATGGGTCTACTTTCTCTCCCATATTCCGTAATATTTTAGATAAAGCTTCTGTAGTGATTTCGACGATAACGGCTTTATTTCGTGATTGATTTACATTTAATGCTTCGGCTATTTTCTTGCTATATTCATTAAGACTTCTTAATACTTCTGGTATAGGCTGCAGGTATTTAACTTCAACCCAGTATAAATAATATCCTTTTTCATCTAGCACTATGGCGTCGGGAACTCCACTTAATTTTTCAAAATATTTCTTAATCTTGGCTCGCCCTCCGGTAATACCAAGTACTATGTTCCTTGGCAAGGTATTCTAGACAGATAATCTTGAAGGAAATCAGCCCTAGTGGGCAACATAGAATTAGGGAGACAAATGTCGCTATAATTGGATGTGGAGCTCTTTTTATATTCAGCGGAGCTACTTGCAAGGGCAGGAATTGGAAGGCTTAAGCTAGTTGATAGGGATGTCGTTGAATTAGATAGCCTACTAGCATCTCATTCACCTGTTATTTTATCCAGACCTCTTTCCTCAATTGTATAAACTATTCTAGCTCTAACTTAGCCATTATGCCCCCTATGCGTTCTAGATGTTGCAGTAAAGAATATATTTATGGCACTAGGAATGGCTTTTTCAGGCTCTTTTAGCATTATATCCATGTTTATCACAACCCTTCTGTGGAATTCGCCTATTTAGTCGTCCAATTCATGAAACTGTTTTATTGGCTTGATGGAGCGGCCTACTATTGACTTCTCGTCAAGCTGTATAATCCCTACAATCAGACCCTTCACCTTGGTGATGCTCTCCAAAGGCTTTTTGAATGACTCTTGATAACTCCTCTGCCTCAACTCAACAATTTTTGTGAAATATCTAATATTCCCTCATAGTTACTCGAAATCTTTAGCATTGAGTGTAAAGATTCCAAATCCATAGCGATTGACGCTTTTTAGTGATTTTTGCCTAGTTTAATGCTTTCCCTACTCTGATTATCTTACCAAGGATTTCGTCTAGTCATCGAAGCACCTTTTTGATAGCTCTGAGTTTACGTCAAATAGGTGAAAACCGAGAAGGCAAATAAAATTCACCTTCATCCAAACCTTCCTGTTATGTATGCTTCTGTACGCCTATCTTTTGGATTTACGAATATCTGAGCGGTGTCACCAACCTCTACAAGCTTTCCATCTAAAAGAAAGGCGGTATAATCTCCTATCCTTGCTGCTTGCTGTATCCTATGTGTAACTATAACTACTGTGTAGCTCTTTTTGAGTTCTAATAACAAATTTTCTATCTTTGCCGTTGAGACTGGATCTAGAGCAGATGTTGGCTCATCTAATAGAAGAACATCTGGTTTAAGGGCGAGAGCTCTTGCTATACATAAACGCTGCTGTTGACCGCCGCTAAGCTTTGAAGCTAAGTCACCCAATCTATCTTTAACCTCGTCCCATAGAGCTGCTTTCTTTAATGCCCATTCAACAAGATAGTCCAGCTCCTCCTTATTCCTAACGAGTTTGTTCAGTCTTGGGCCTAGAGCTACATTGTCATATATGCTCATATGAGGGAAGGGGTTTGGCTGTTGAAACACCATTCCTATCCTTCTTCTAACCTCTCTAGGATCCATCTCATAAATGCTCTTCTTGAACAATCTCACATCTCCCTCTACTTTTGCGTCCTCATCGAGTTCGATAAGTCTGTTTATAGCTCTTAGTAGGGTTGATTTTCCCGATCCGCTTGGACCTATAATCGCAAACACTACCTTTTGTGGGATTTTGAGATTGATCCCCTTAATTACATGTCTGTTTCCATAGTATACATTCAGATTTATTATCTCCAGCGAGTTCAAAACTTGACCTCCCTGAGTAGTAGTCTTGTAGGTATGAAAATCCCCAGAAATATGAGCATTAATAAAAGAGAGGCACCCCAAGCTATCTGATGGTAGTTATCGTAGGGCTGCTGGACCAATTGGTATATTAAGAGAGGAATAGCGCCTATGGGTCTATTTAGACCTCTAAAATATATTCTCTCAGATCCACCAGCAGTAAAGAGAAGCGGTGCAGTCTCTCCAGCAACTTTGGCCATTCCTACGAGTATACCAGTTAAGGTGCCCCTCTTAGCCATTTTAATTAGGACTCTAAAGACTACCTGGGCTCTTGATAATCCTAAGCTAAAAGCCGCCTCCCTATAGCTTCTTGGTATTTCCTTCAAGGCCTCTTCCGTGCTTATAGCAACGTATGGCATCATTATTACGGCTAAGGCAAAAGCGCCCGCGAGCGCGGAATATGAGCCCATAGGTATTACAAGTAGTTCCATCACAAAGAGACCCACTAAGATCGTAGGGAACTCCATCATTATCTGTAACAGGATCTTTGCAGCCCTACCAATTATGCTTCTTGGGTATTCTGCGGAGTAAATTCCAGTCATGAGTGCAATAGGTAGTCCCATGAGTGATGAAAGAGCTATAAGAACGAAAGTTCCCACGATAGCAGGGCCTATTCCTCCTAAACCGTCACTTGGGGGAGCTAATGTATCAGTTAGGAAGGATATACCTCCTTTTATTAAAACAGGTAGGCCTTCCACAAACACGCTGAATATTATGTGTAGCAACGGTGCGATGGTCGAGAAAGTTAGTATAGCAACTACAGCTTGGAACACTATTTCCTTAGCTCTCCTACGATCTGGCATGTTCCCACCTTCTAAGCATCCGAAAAACCAGAAGGTTAACTGCAAGCCCTATGAAGGATAGAGATAAGCCTGCAGCAAAGAGCGCACTAACCATGTGCTCATATATGAAGGCATTCCCAAATTGGTTTGCTATCAGAGAGGATATGGTATATCCTGGAGCGAAGAGGCTCGGGCTTATGTTAAATGTGTTCCCTATAACAAGGCTGACGGCGACTGTCTCTCCTATCGCCCTTCCAAAGGCCAAAACAAGTCCTGCTAAAATAGCTGGTTTTATGTATCCAATTAAGACTCTTGTTGCCTCGTATTTTGTCGCGCCTAGCGCATATACTGCTTCTCTATATGTGTAGGGTATTGTCCTATAGGCCTCTCTTATAATTGCTGCAGCAAAAGGAGTTACCATAATACCGAGCAGTATCCCTCCGGAGAGAAAGCTGTGTCCTGTAGAGGGAGGATAAGAGAATAGAGGTATGAAGGAGAAGTTTTCGTAAAGAGGCTCCATTAAATACTTCTTAACAAACGGCACAAGGAAGAAAGCCCCCCATATCCCGTATATTATGGTGGGTAGGCCAGTCATTATATCAGTAGCTATTATAAGCCATTCCTTTATCCTTCTTGGTGCATAGTCGACGACAAATACAGAATATGCGACGGAAAGCGGGAGAGCTATTAATATTGCTATTCCGGAGGTATAGAGACTGCCATATATTGCTGGAAGAACTCCATAGAATTCAAGACTTGGGTCTTCAGAAGCTAACCATCTGCTTGTTGTATAGATAGCCAGGCCCTCTTTCTCAAAAATCTGAATAGAGTTTGCGAAGAAGATGATTAGTATGAGGGCAAATATTCCAAAGACGAGCGCTGAGAATGGTATGAGAGCTATCTTGAATTTATCTCTTATAATCATATGTCCCCACTTTATATACGATCCCAGAAGACTCCTCTAAGGCTTGGGCTTGATGATTTCAATAGCACTGAGACCTATCTCTGCAACTTCTTCTGGAAGCCCTACATACCCTGTCATTATATTTTCATCCTTTTGTCCCTCCATTAGGACCCAAGTTATGAAGTCCTTAATTACCTCTGCCTTGTCAGGAGAATATTCGCCCCACACGATCATGTGACTGAAAGCTATTATTGGATATGAGTTTTCTCCAGGAGCTTCAAGGAACTGCTCTAGCTTTTCCTTGTATCCCTCCGTTGGTGGTGGCACATTAGCACTAACTCTAGATATGGCGGATTTTATTGTCTCGGGAGACGGTGCGACAAAATTACCATCTCTATTTTCAATGAATGCTGTCTGTAGATTTTCATTTATTGAATATGCGAACTCAACGTAACCTATCGAGTTCGGATTTTGCTTTATTATAGCAGCTACGCCTTGGTTTCCTTTTCCACCTAGTCCTCTGCCCAGCTTATCAACCGGCCAATCAATGACTTTTCCAGCACCAACTTTTTCCCTCCACTCTTCACTTATAATGCTCAAATAGGTTGTGAAAATCGCTGTTGTACCGCTGCTATCGCTTCTATGGACAACTATAATTTTCTTATGGGGGAGCGATGCTTTGGGGTTTAATTCCTTTATCATAGGATCGTCCCAATACTCTATCTTTCCTAAGAATATGGCTACAAGAGCACCCTTACTAAGCCTTAAGTTGTCTACCCCTGGCAGATTGTAAACGATAGAGACAGCACCTATAATAACTGGAAACTGTAACGGTTGACCTTTCTGTTCGAGTTCCCTCCAAAGATCCTCCTTTAAGGGTGGATCACTACAAGCAAAATCCACAAGTCCATTCTTGAAGTCATTCTGTCCTCCTCCGCTTCCCTTACCCGTGTATTCTATCTTCACTCCAGGATTTCTCTTTGTATAGAGGTCTATCCACTTCTCTATCTGTGGTTGTGGGAATGTTGCGCCGCTACCTACTAGAACTATCTCTCCTCCCTCTTCTCTATTTGCCCCTTCCCTTTTTCCAAGGTGGATTGAAAGTACTACAAGCATTACCAAGGCCAGAGTTAGTATAACAATAGGAACTCTCGAAATTCCAGATCTCGCAACCCCTTTCATTATCCCCTCAAAAATTATAACTCTTTACAATATATAGTTTTTCGAAGTATATTCAATAGAAGATAAGTATTTATATATATTTATATAGATTATTATCTGGGCTTTGCTATGAGCGATTCTAAACTCCTAAGGAAGGTTCAGCTGACTGGCGGCTCAACATATGTGGTTTCAGTACCCAAGGATTGGGCTAGAAAACTTGGTATAAAGCCTGGAGATTATTTAAAAGTAATTCCTCAACCAGATATGTCGCTGCTTATAGTTCCTGAGCAACACAAAACTGAGAAAGAAGGGCTTTCAGAAGCTTCCATAAATGCATCTGATGCAGAAGCGCCTGATTATATTGCTAGAGAGGTCATTGCATGCTACTTAGTTGGTTGTGATATAATTCGTTTGAAGTTCGGGCGAAAAGCAGCTGAGTACAGAGCTTATGTCAAAGACATCATGAGACGAAAACTAGTAGGTGTAGAGACCATAGAGGAATCGGCAGACTATATAGTGATCCGATGTCTGCTCGGATACACTGAATTTCCAATCAGAGAAGCACTTAATCGTATGCATACTATGGCCTTATCCATGCATAGAGATGCCATTATGGCTTTAAAAAGCGGTGATCTCTCTCTTGCAAAGGATGTAGTGCAAAGAGACGATGAGATAGATCGTCTATATTTCTTTGTCGTCCGGCAGTTGAATATGGCCGTCGGAAACAGGTTTGTAGCAGAAAGTATAGGACTATCAAGCTCAAGGGACTGCTTAGACTACCGATTGGTCGCAAAAAGTATCGAAAGAATAGCAGATCACGCTACAAGGATAGCTCAAAAAATACCCGTCATTGAACGAACTAACACTGATTATATTATCGCTCTGATTTCAGAGATGAGCAATGCCTCTAACAATATTTGCCAAATCGCAATGGAATCCCTTAATGAACTTAGCACTAAGAAAGCAAATCAAGCCATAACAAAAATAGCTGAAGTGGCTGAACTAGAAAAAGAGATAATAGAACAAATTCTTCAAGCTAAACTTGACACTGGAACAACCATTGGCCTAAGGCTCATTCTAGAAAGCATTCGGAGAACGGCAGAATATGGCACTGACATAGCAGAAGTTGCCATAAATCTTGCAAGGAAATAGCCATGAAATCTCAGCGAGTAACCTCATACTTACAAATTCTGATCGAGCGAGGATCTTCAATCTGGTGGAGAAAAGGTCATGGTAGTTATTCGATAGGACTAGAACTCCATCTTTTTCTTTTTCAGCTTATAAAAGATCTCTATGCTAACAATTACCCGAAATTTCCACTTAGGGAGAGACCATATCGCAGAGATCACCGAATCTGACTGCAATTTCTTTGAGTAGGAATAAGCTATAAGATTCGAATGGATCTTCAATAGTGAGTTTTGATAGCTCTCCTACCAATTTCTGCGATTTATCCTTAGTTCTCATGGCCAGTGTCACATCTTTTCTAAGTACTGATTCAATGCTATCTCTTTCTAAGTCCAAGAACTCCTTCTCGATGTGCCTAGAAATTGGGAGGGATTTTCCGAATCTAAACAAGTCGGCTAGCTCGGCTATTCTATCAGCTATTAGTTCTAGGAGCATGGCGGCGACTCTGAGGTCTATCAATTCTATCGGGTTAGTCTTTAGAACCTTCATTAGATAGGAGTCTTGGGATGCCTTCCTCACAAGCCTAACAACGAGGAAATATATTCTATCAACCTCATCATCCCTGTCTACTATCAAAGAAGCAAGTTCCTTGCTCTCCATTCTTATAGCCCTGAAAAGATCGTCAAACATGCTTGATACCAATCCCTTCATCCTACTAAATAGCTCTCTGGGATCCAAGGCAGATGTGTCAAGGAAGCACTTCAAGACAATGCGGTTAGATTCTTCTT
>JAGGUU010000074.1 GCA_021158305.1 Candidatus Bathyarchaeota archaeon | reverse complement strand
TGAAGGTTTAGGGATATAATCTACTGCTCCAAGTTCTAAAGCTTCGAATAGTTGTTCCGTTACGTCTTTTGTTAGATCGCTAAGCATTATAACAGATGTAGATGTGTTTTTCATAACCTGTTTTATGAATGTCAAGGTGTCAATTCTCGAAACGTCTAAATCCAATATCATTACATCTGGATGTACTTTTTCTATCTTTAATAAGGCTTCATCATAATCTCTAACTACTCCGACTATTTCTATCTGAGAATCGCGGGCTAAAAGATCAGATAATATCTTGCCCAATAACAGCGAATATTCAACGATTAATACTTTAATCTTCTTCATTTAGAATCCTCCTTTTAAAAGATTAAATGAATAAGCATGATTGAAAGAAATCACTCTGGGATTCGCAATGTTATTTCCAAGATTAATTGGCTCAGAGGCTTCCTTCTTTGCAACTGCAATATCTTTTTCGGACAGTGCTCTCTGCAGATTCGACGGTATTATAGAATTACCGTGATGCTTAGTCATGTCCAAGATATTATTCGAATTAGGCATCAAAGGAATATCAGTGCTTTCCATTTCATTCCTAGATACATCCATTACTGATTTTACTACAGCCTTCGTAGCTTTTTTGTTGCTTTTCTGCGTTCTCATCCTGTCTCGCTCTTCCAATTTCCCTTTACTGTCTTTCCCAATTTTTTGGTCAGGTTTGCTATGAGGCGGCGATTTTATCTGAAATTTGCGTTCTCTTGATGTATGAGGGTGATGTGAGACAAGCGTTTATGTGCTTGTCTTGCGCATTAAATCTGTTAATTTATCTTTTAGAATATAAGATTTGTGAATTTATCCACAGAATATCCGTTTTTTTACACATTATTAATTTAGGCATGAGAGAATATTCTAAATGTTTGTGAATGAGATGGTGAAAAGCGAGAAAATTGAGATAAGAATAACCATCCGCGGAAGGATGGCTGAAAGATTCATATGGTTAAAGGACAGGTTTGGCGTAAAAAACAACTCAGAGCTACTTAGGCTACTAATAAGCCTAGTCTATAGGACCGAAAGGGAGATGACTTACGCATACGCAATAATAAAGGAGCTAGATAGAAGAAGAACGGAATAACTTCTCCAATCTCTCTTTTTATTTTCTTACAAAAGAAGAAACTTAAAATCATTTCTTGTCGAATTTCAGATTTCCTTCTCAACATACTTCAAATGCGGAGGCATATGATCCTCATATTCTGAGTACTAAATATACGTGGATTTAACTGGATGATGGATTCTGATAGAAAGCACCCTAACTAATCTAATGAATATGCGTTGTCTTTACAGTTCTGTTAACTTGTCGGTAACGTTCCGAAGATATGTAAAGTTTGCAGTAGCAAATTTAAGGCGAAGCTACATATTCTCCTGTTAGAAAGCGAAGATTCCGAAAAGACTTACCGCAAAAATTATGGGAGTATTTGACCCCAAAATGTTACAAAGTATATGCCTTCACAACTTCTAACGATTCTTCCAAAAGGAAACCACTTAACCTCATAGTCACAAATTAATATTCCATTGTTTTCTACTCCTTTCCTTCCACTATCTTCTATCCATTTTTGCAAAGTTTCATTACTTAATTCTTTGAAATGCTCCGCTGTTGTAATTTGTTCCGTCTTTCCATCCTCTTTCTTTTAATACTTTATCATGAATTTCTTTATCATTTAACCAAGGTGCCCATGCCAATAAAGATAGAATTAACGAAAATGTGAATGTAACAATCTTAAGGTTTCTTTTCATAATTTAAGTTTATGAAGTATAAGGTTATTAAATTTTTGAGACATAAAAACTCGATAATTTTATTTTGCATCCAGCAAGTTAACAGAATCTTTTACATAGTCTTGTTGCATTATTCTTAGAGGCTTATGATACATACTTGGTGAGAAAGTTATGAGCGACATGGTTAAGGTTAGGCTTCTAGGGATTTTCGGAGTAGCCTACGGAAGTAAAGAAGCAGAATTGAAGATTGAAGGTGACGTGAGACTGAAAGAAATTATTCAGAAATTAACGTGTACATCTGAGGCTCTTAAGCATGTTCTGATCGATTCCGATCTCAAAAGCCCATTGCCAAACGCTGTAATAATCGTTAATGGAAAGGACATAAGCGTGCTTAATGGATTAGATACTCCTATAAAGAATGGCGACGAGATATTGATTATACCAGCGATTCATGGAGGATAAAGGATTAACATTATTCTCTTCTTCATAATCTTTATCTTGGGTTTTACAATATTCTCCAAAATGATGAAATTTGCATCCTACAAGACAAAGGCTCCTCTGGATATTTACTTTAATTATATTGATAGTCTCTGGTATTCCTAGCTTCTCAATTGTCATAGGTAAAGAATCCAGCTTCTACACCGAATCTTTTACTATCACTCTCTATCGAGACGGTCTAGCTCATATAAGTCACATCATACGTGTCAACGATATTGTTCCAGAAGTTAGTCTACCGCTTCTCTCAGAATCGGTCAATAATATTCTGGTTCTCGATGAAAATGAGACCCTTCTTGAATATGAAATTGACGGATCGAATATCACAATCTTCACCTTGGGTGCTGAAAAGGTAACCTTGGAATATGAGACATGGCTGCTTACAAGCATGAAAGCTGGAGTATGGACTTTATCCTTTCAAAATCCATATAACGCAACCGTCAAACTCCCTGAATATGCTGAAGTGGTTTTCATAAGCGATGCTCCGTTATCTATAGATACTGAAGGAAATAGAATAATGCTTCATCTTTCTCCCGGAGTCTGGGAGATCAGCTACATTCTCCCATTTGCTCCGTCGGCAAACTTCAAGGTTTCCCATCTTAAAATATCCCCTGAAGAGGCTGAACCGGGAGAAGACGTGACAATTTCAGTTTTAGTTACGAACATTGGAGATGAGAAAGGTTTTTACGATGTTATCCTCAAGGTTAATGGATCCGTGGAGGACGTTAAATCCATTACGCTTGATGCAGGAAAATCAATCAATATAAAGTTTAGAGTCTCAAAGAAGGAGACTGGAACATATATTGTTGAAGTCGATGGTTTAAAGAAGGAGTTTAGAATCAAAGAGAGACAGTTCGTAGTAACTTTAAACCATATGATTCTTATCTCAGTAATAGTCGCATCGGTCGTAGTGGCGGCCTTCGCATCCACCTGGCGGCGGAGGAAGCCTAGTATTAAGAAGATTCTTAAAAAGAATCCTCATCTACGAAAAGAGGAAAGAAATGTTCTGGTATTCCTAGCCGAGAATAACGGTAGAGCCTTCGAGTCTGAGATAAGACAGAGATTTCCAGAAATCCCCAGAACTACGCTTTGGAGGCTTATCAGAAGACTTGAAAAAGAAGAAATTGTTAAGATTCGTAGGATTGGACGCGAAAACCTTGTGGAATTAAGATAGAATATCGAATTAAGAGAGATCTCCGCAACACCCATTTGCTTATTTTATCGCTCAAGCATGAACATCTTTTTCGGAACAGGAAGCTCCTTCACTTCGTGGATCAACATTTCCATTCTTTCGCCGATTCCTAAGACATAAGATTCCTCAAGTCTATCTATGGCTCTCTGTAGCTTAATGCCCCTCTCAGCATAAATTGTGAAGAGTGGATCATTCTTCTTAACAACATCCCCTATCTTCTTATGAAGACGCACTCCTGCTCCCTTATCCTTAGGCGCTCCAGCAAGTCTAGCGAGCTCCACAAGCGACGCGTTGTTTATCCATAGAAGGTAGCCTTTCTTTTTCGATCTGACAGTGAATGTTTCCTCGCCGATGTGTATGTCTTCAGGCTTGATCTCCGGCTTTCCACCCTGCGCTTCAATAATCTCTCGCAGCTTTTTTTCAGCTTTTCCAGATTTTAAAATCTCCATCGCAAGGGTTTTTCCATTCTTCGCTCCGCTCATCTCCAGCAGCATTCCGGCGATATCTGTTGCCTTATCTATCAGATCCGGCACGTATCTTTCACCCATGATAACGCTCAGAGCTTCCTGAGCTTCTAATGCGGGTCCAATAGTGTATCCGACTGGTTGCTCCCCATACGTTATTGCGCATTGAACCTTGATGTTCAATCTTCGCCCCAGCTCCATGAAGTCTTTCGCTAAGAGCTCAGCGTCTCCTATAGTCTTAACCTTTGTTCCTCTCCCGGTTGGAATATCCAAAACTAGTAGCTCCGCATTGACTGCTTTCTTTTTGCTCATAATCGATGGTAAGAGAAGAGGATCGATGGAGAGAGGATGCTCGATTCTCACAAACATGTCATCGGCAGGGGCGAGGTTTAAGGATCCGCCCCAAACCATACACCCATTAGTCTTTTCAACTACTCGTTTCATCTCATCTATGCTTAGACTGACGGGCATGAGGACTTCAACTCTATCAGCTGAGCCGGCAGCTGATGTTATTGCCCTAGAGGAAGACTTGGGTATCGTTAATCCCGCAGCTGCAACTATAGGGACTACGAGAAGTGTTGTTTTGTCTCCGGGCACGCCGCCTATCGAGTGTTTATCAACTATCGGATGTTTATCAATCTCCAAGGTGCTCCCGGTTTCAACCATTGCACGTGAAAGGCTTGTCGCCTCGTCAAGATCCAGTCCAAAGATGTGTAGCGCTGTGACGAATGAGGCTATCTCTATCTCGCTGAGGTTGCCTTTAACCATATCCTTTATGATCTCAAGGATTTCCTCGTACGTCAATTTTCTTTGTCTTAGCTTATTTCGGATAAAGTGAACGGATCTGGGCAGAGGGGCTATTTCAACATCTACTTCCTCTTCAGCCTCAACTCCCAAGGCAGCTCTTACTTCCTCATAAATTCCTATAGTTCCCCTTTCAATCAGCTTAGTCGCAGTATTTACAATCGCTATTGCTTCCCTACTGCCTCTAGCTATCCTGACTCTCTCAAGACTCGAGACTCCTAGATCCTCCGCATCCTCCTTGTTTAGCAAGGCAACAAGTTTCCCTCCAGCCTCAAGACCTAGAATCTTGGCTTTAAGCTTCATTGTTAAACCTCTCTATCTTATCCGATGTTTTCGTGACGGTGTTAACTATTCTTCATGTTAGATTTAAAACTTCAGCGGAAAGGGGTGACTGTTTCTCTCTTTAAGGGATAAACTGTTAACATAAATAGTGCTGGCGTATTGTTTTTTCTTGGCATAGCCAAGGGTGCTAGGGCATGCGCGGGTTCAGAGACAGAGATTACTTGGAGACCGTTGATGGATATTTCTTTTGCGTACTTGACTCGATACATCCTGAAGACCGTGTAATAGCTTATCTGAAGTATGTCCCAGATCCTGGAGGGAAGTGGGGTAGAGGCTGCAAGAGGCTGAGGCGAGCTCTGCCTAATTACACAATGCATGATCTCCTGGGGACATTTAAATTCTTGAAGGCTAATAATCCAGAATATCTTTTCTTTTCGCATGTGATGAATATCGAGATATCAGCTGTGCCATTAGATAAAATACAGACCCATTTTAAGCCAGAAAAGAAGCTCTTATACTTCACACGTAGAGAAGACCTTGATGCTCTTCAAAAAAGGACCGTTGAGCTAGCTAGTTTGATCTCTGAAGAAAGCGGTGTTCCATTAAAGTTCTTCGGGGTGACAGGTTCTATACTGATAGATGCCCATCAGAACTTTTCAGACATAGACCTAATAATCTATGGAAAAAAGAACAGCACATCTGTAAAGGAGACGCTTAAGCAAATTTATGAAAGCCACGCTTTTCCAATTCGAAGATTCAATGCTAAGGAGTTCCGGGAATGGTGTCTTAACAAGGCACGGTTATATCCATTGACGTATAATGAAGCCGCAAAGATTTTAGAGAGAAGATGGAACCGCGGAGTCTATGAAGAAACTTTCTTCTCCATTCACC
>JAGGUU010000063.1 GCA_021158305.1 Candidatus Bathyarchaeota archaeon | reverse complement strand
TCGGACACGCGGATGCAGAGACCGCCTCGAAGCTCTATCTCAGAACCAAATTTATTCACTTTTGAAACGATTCCCTCGAGGAAGTTTGCTCCTCCAACGAAGCTCATAACAAATATTGACTTTGGATTTGTGTAGATTTCCTGTGGAGAGCCTACCTGTTCTATTCTTCCCTCGCGAAGGATGGCTATTCTATCAGCTACCATCAAGGCTTCTTCCTGATCATGCGTGACGTGAATTGCTGTTAACCCTTGATCCTTAACAAGGCTTCTCAGCTGTGTTCGAAGATTAACTCTGAGCCTTGCATCCAATGCGCCGAACGGCTCATCTAACAGTAGTATTCTAGCTCCGGCAGCTATTCCTCTCGCAAGTGCCACCCTCTGTTGCATTCCTCCGCTTAGCTCATGCGGATAGGCATCTTTTCTTTCTCCAAGCCTAACCATCTCTAAGATTTCAGATGTAACGTCATTTATCCTCCTCGGCTCCCATTCCCTTATAGTTGGACCGAATGAAACGTTCTCCCAGACGTTCATGTGCGGGAAAAGAGCGTAGTTCTGAAACATATAAACGGCATTTCGCTTTTCGGGAGGGATGCCATTCACTTTTCTCCCGCCGATGTATATTTCGCCTTCATCTGGCTCGATTAGTCCAGCGATCAAACGTAGAAGTGTCGTCTTACCTGCTCCCGTCGGCCCGAGGACGCAGAGATACTCTCCATCCTCAACTGAAAGGTTTATGCGATTCAAAGCGACGATCTTACCAAATCTCTTAGTCACGTTAACGAGCTCGATTAGGGGCAACTTGGTCACCTCCTGGTGAGGATTCTGATTATTGCGAGCATGATCAGTGAGAGAATTATTAGGTATGTTGAAGTGAAGAGAGCCGCTGGTATCGCCAGCGCTTCGACCATATTCACGACTAAGACCGGAATAGTTGCATCTCTCCCCATTACTATGAGGGTTGCACCTGTTTCCCCTAGCGAGTGTGTAAACGAAAGTATGAAACCCGTTAAGATTCCTCCCTTTATAAGCGGTAACGAAACAGCTTCGATGGCACTGTATGCATTTGCGCCTAGTGTTCGAGCTGTTTCCTCATACATCTGCACTCCAGACCCCTCATATGCCGCTATGATCGACTCAACGATAACTGGAACGGAGAAGACTATGTGCGTGAGGATTATCATCCATATTCCAGAATCGACGAGGCCAAGCCCGGAGGGGCCCCAGAGAAGCAAGACTGAAAGGCCTAAAGACGATGTTGGAATGATCATTGGAACCTTAAGTATCGTTCTGAGTATGCGTCCATATCTTCTCCTCTCGATTATGAAGGAAAGAGGAATCGATATACACATTGCGATGTAAGTTGAGATGAAGGCAGCAATCACAGAGGTTAAGGTTGCGTTAATGATCAGGCTGAAGTAGCGTGACGGTCCAAAGAGTTGATAGATAACTCCTCCTTCAATCCTTCCCGTGTAAGGATCTGCCGACCAGTATAGTGTGACGGAGCTTACGACGACTGCTATCGGGATTACTACAACGGTCACCACGATGATCAATGGAACTATATCCTTCACTATGGAGAGTTTCCTGGAAAGGAATCTCTCAAACCTTACGATCTTCATCGAAAGGCTTATTGGAATGCGGAGTTGCCTCCTCGAGAAGCGCCGACGCTTGCTAACGTAGATTTCAGCAGGCAGAATTATCATCCAAGCTATTAAAACGAGAAGGCTTCCCATGAACGCTGCTGTAGAGAGCTTGAATTCGGAAGCCCACCTAACAATTGCTATCGAAGCAGTTGTGCTTACTCCGGAAACTATGAGGGTTGCACCTGTTTCTCCAAGTGAACGCGCAAAAGCTAAGACAGCTCCAGAGAAAACTCCGGGCATTGAAAGTGGGAGAAGAATCCTTCTAAAAGTTGTTAAGGAGCTCGCTCCAAGAGTTCTAGAGGCTATCTCATATGTTTCCTCTATTGATTGAATCTTTGTCTCTACGGTTCGAACAACGTAGGGAAAAGTTAAGGCGACATGAACAATGAAGAGCACGAATGGAACATTAATGAGCGGAATAGCCGTGTTCATCGATATAAGCCCGGTGGATCCAAACAGCCCGCCTAGACCAGATGAGGAAGTCCACGTTATTAGCGTTGCGAAGCCGAAGCCTGAGGTGGGAATCACTAACGGAAGGGTTACGAGATCCTCTAGAAGGCTTCTTCCAGGAAACTTTTTTCTTGCGAGTACATAGGCTAGCGGAATACCGAAGGCAAGGTCAAAAGCAACAGTTGATAGGGAGAGTCTGAACGAGAATAGAAGGATCTTAATGATTTGCCTCCAATTTTCATCTCCAATGATCGGATTTGCGAAGACCTCATACCAAACCTCATCCCACCTCAAAAAGACGTATGAGATTAAATAGAATGATGGGAGAACAACGAAGATCAAGAAAGCAATAAGGGTACATGAAACAACTATCCTAGAGAGATCAATGTTAATGATTTTCCGAGTCATCCGCTCTTCTCCTATAGCCCTGTATTCCTTACGCGAACCCAAGCTTTAAAGATAGCCTCCATAACTTCCCCCTTCGGAGGCTTCAAAATAGGCACATCTACCTCGTACTTTACGCCGTTTGATTGACTGAATATCTCTTTATCTAGAGGTACATTCGAGATTGCCGGTCTGAAACCGTGCTTCTCAGCTAATTCCTGATTCTCGGGTAAAAGTAAGAAGAAGAGGTATTGCCCAGCCGCAAATCTCTGCCATGGAGTCACCCAGCTTCCATTCAGGATTACAAAGGGGTGATCGGCCATTAGCGTTCCCACTTCGGGATATATAGCAACTATGGAGTCATTCCACTTTTTAAGAGCCTTCAATGAGTTCTCAAGAACCACGCTCTCATATATTCCGAAGAAATGAATCTCATCTGGGCCTCTCTCAGCGGCGTATGCACCAAAGAAACCTGTGCTTTTCCCATAATAAACAGCCCTAGATTCGATTGCCTTAACTATCTGTATGACAGTCTCATTCTTTAGATCCTCGATTGTCAGATCCTCCGGTCGTTTTCCAGCTGCTT
Organism: Candidatus Bathyarchaeota archaeon; assembly: GCA_021158305.1. GTDB lineage: Archaea > Thermoproteota > Bathyarchaeia > Bathyarchaeales > DTEX01 > B63. The sequence continues at coordinate 11,464 of JAGGUU010000063.1, read as the reverse complement.
CAGCGAACTCGAGAATGACGGTCATGGTCCCTCCATTGCTCAAAAGAGGATCAGGATGTCCATATTTGAAGTCAACTCCTTCCTGAATTAGCCTGTAGAGATCTATGAATCCTTTCACTTGGTAACGTTCAGAGATTGATCTCCACCCGGCAAGCACTAGAGGCGACAGAACTAGAGGGGTCCATTCAACCGCGATATCGTAGTTGCTACCCGTCATATTGCGCCACTTCACATTTAAGTATGGTATCCATATGCTTGAGGCTGGACTCCAGATAGTCGGTCTCGTGCTCCCATCAAGTATGCGATTAACAGTGTCATGCGATCCCGTTACTATCTGGTTAACATGAATCTCTATCCCAAATCTCTGCTTAAACCACTTTTCGAATTTTGGAGTTACCTCTTTGATCCATCCTTGTTTCTCGCTCGTGTATAGGAAGTCTATTTCGATCCTGCTCGGCATTTCGCCTATTTTCTGAGGCTGTCTAGTTCCTGAGTAAAGCATGGAGATCGCCGAGAAGCATAAGAAACCTATTAATGTTCCCGTGAGTAGCAGCAAGTAGCCACGCTTTATGAAAAGCATCTGCATCCCTCAGTTACGGTTACATTCACATCTAAAGCCAGTCTCCTCTTTTTTCTATAAGCGAAGAAATATATGTCTATCTAAAGTAGTGTCTATCAAGTCAGAGTCCCCTTGTAATGTGCTAAAAGATCGAAGCTGCAAGGATTATTTTTTTCTTTGGAGACCGCTGGTATTCCAACGTTTGCATCTTCTATTGAGAGACTTCTCCTGCTTCCAAGATTTTTATAATTTTTTAGTAAAACCGTTAATGTTTTCTTGGGCGGGTTCCATAACCTTTTTATCATATGGATTTAAGTAGTGATGAGTAGTATGCGATATCGAGATCTCGGAAAGACAGGATTGAAAGTCTCCGTCATAGGCTTCGGAGCGATAAAGCTTCCTCAGATAAGCGAGAAGCAAGCATCCGAGGTTCTTAACCTCGCGCTTGACTTGGGAATAAACTTCATTGATACTGCTCGGAACTACGGAGATAGTGAACGTAAGATAGGTATGGCTCTCAGGAAGAGGCGTGATGAATTTTACATTGCAACTAAAACCGCTGCACGCACATATGAGGGTGCGATGAGAGATCTGGAGACTAGCCTGAGGGAGCTTAGAACCGATCATATAGATCTGTGGCAACTTCATAATGTCAGCGATTTGGAGAACTGGGAAGCGGTAATGGCGCCGGGAGGAGCCTTAGAGGCCGCACAGCAGGCTAAAGAGGAGGGTAAAGTAGATCACATCGGAATCTCCATTCATCGAGCGTTAGACGTGATGAAAAAAGCAATCACATGCGGAAAGTTCGAGACTATAATGGTTCTTTACAACCCGTTGGATGAGGAGAATACTGGAAGCGAGATAATTCCCCTAGCTCACAAGCATGGCGTTGGAGTAATAGCGATGAAGCCTCTCTCCGGAGGAAAACTTACGCTCCCTCTTTCCGACGAGGAGAGAAGAGAGAGACATCTCCGCTCCAAATCCAGCGGGGAATGGTTCGACCCCATCGTCCGTGGATGTCTTCGCTTCATTATATCTAACCCGGCAGTCAGCACGGTTATTCCTGGAATGCGATACACATGGGAAGTTGAGGAAAACGTTAAATGTGCAGATATGCCTCCAATGACAGACGAAGAAAAGGACGAGCTGATACGCGAGATCGGCAAGCTGAAGAAAACTTACAAGTATGGTCAGGAGTGTCTGAGATGCGGCTACTGTACCGAAGTCTGCCCACAGAAGATTCCGATCCCAGAGGTTTTCAGAGCACTATACGTTTATAGAGGGTACACGGAGAAGACGCGGCATATGGGAATCGAGATATATAAGTCACTAAAGGTCTCCCCGGAGGAGTGCATAGAGTGCAGGAGCTGCGTTAAAAAATGTCCAGCAGGTATTGATATTCCGGAGAGGCTAAAGGAGATCTCTGCTTTCTTTAGGAAAATACTGAAAGAGACAAGTTGAAGCGGGATTATTACTGTCGAGGAAGCCGAAAAGATTTAAGGATTCAGTCCTTAAAATTTTAGCGGTGCTTGTCTTTGGATGTTTTTGAGGCTATTAAGACTAGGAGAAGCATACGTGCCTTTACAGAAGAAGAAGTTTCAGAGGAAGAGATCAAGAAGATCCTTGACGCAGCTCGATGGGCTCCCTCCGCTGGGAATATTCAGCCATGGATATTTATCGTTGTTAGGGATCCGAAGAGAAAGAGAAGGCTAAGTGAAGCGGCCTTAAATCAGTTATTCATAGAGGAGGCTCCAGTCGTTATCGTCGTCTGTGCCGATCAGGAAAGATCGGGAAGAGTTTATGGAAAACGCGGAATTGATCTCTATTGTATACAAGACACCGCGGCGGCTATTCAGAATCTCCTTCTTGCAGCCCATGCCTTGGGGCTGGGAGCATGCTGGGTTGGGGCATTTAACGAAGATGCTGTCGGACACGCATTGAATATCCCAGCTGGGGTGAGGCCTGTGGCAATCATCCCGATAGGCCGCCCAGCGGTAAAGCCTGGAGCGGTTTTTAAGCGTTCTCTCAATGAAATTGTTCGTTACGAGTCTTTCTAGAAAAGGCAAAGCTACATGTTCTATTCTGTCACATGAATGCTAAAGGGACCTGTTTATCTCAGTTAAAGATTTAAGATACGGAGTATAGGCTGATACGTCCTCGTAGTAGGGGAAATCCTCTCAAGTTAAATGATGAGGTTAGAAGGGAATGCCGGAGCTCTACCAGTTAGCTCCAGTAATCATAGTGGGGATTCTTCTAGGAGCTTCAATTCTCTATTCTGTCTTTTCACGTAGACGTATGATGAAGAGATATCTATACTACTCAACCTTTGATCCGTTTCTTGCAAACCTTGGTTTTCTCTTTCAGTTTCTTGGTTTTCTCTTAACTCCGGCCGTTGCCTACGCATATTATCTTCAAGAATATAATGGGGGAGCGGCGATCTCGCTTTCATGCGCCACATTCCTATTCTTAGGGCTTCTATTAACGTTATTCTTTGAGCCGAAGATGCTTAATCTAAAGCAATCATGTGTGTTGCTCGTCTTATATTATATCTGCGTCCCGCTTATTGTCTCTCTTCAGTTTCTGCAGTTAGGAGTCTTTGATGGAAGCTTTTCCGAACAGTTTCTGAGCAGTCTCTTCGAAGCGGCTTCAGCAGTCTCAACTACAGGCTTCACACTTCTGAAAGGTTATGCTCTCCCTAAATCCATAGTTCTTGCAAGGGCAATAGTCGAATGGAACGGTGGGGTGGGCATAATCTTTCTTCTGCTTTCTTCATTCTACTCTAGTCTATCGCTTCCTTCATACGGTAAAGCTTTGGGGATAGAACGGATCGGCGGTGACTATAAAATTTCATTCACGGTTGTTCTCTTAATCTACACATTTTATACTGTTATCTTCTCTGTTCTTTTGCTTCTTCTCGGTTTGCCTCCCTTCGAAGCTATTCACACGGTTTTGACTGTGTACTCAACGACTGGTCTTACAATAGTTGATGTGCGGACGTTTCCCTTCGCACAACGGATAATCCTCGTAATTATGATGCTTGTTTCAGCTCTTAGTTTTTCATTTCACTTGAAGATCTTGTCGATCATGCTGAGCATCGACTGGAAATTGCTGATTAAAAGGAGATGGAAGCGATTCATCTCTTCTATTTCGGAGATTGATTGGAGATCCATCCTAACCGTCGAGACTAAGCTTCACATACTTCTCATCCTCACCTTTACAATCATTTACTGTTTGGCGACCAATATTGATCCATCCGACTCCTTCATGCATATTCTTAGCTCATCAGCGTCAGTTGGGTTGAATATAATTGATCCAGAAGAGACCGAGGAGGTAGGAAAAGTAGTGCTAATAATAGTGATGCTGATAGGCTCATCCTCTTTCTCAGTGGGAGGAGGCATAAGAGTCTATCGCTTCTATATCCTTTGGAAGACCTTGCTCAAGGTGCCTCGTATATTTGTATCTGGTGAAGAGCCTAAAATTAAAATCAACGATAGATTCCTTGAATTCTCAGAAATATTGGTGAACTTCCTTGTTATCTTACTCTTTGTAGCGTTCTCGGTAGCATCAGCGTTAATTCTTTGCGTTTTAGGCTTTTCCTTCTCAGACGCGCTATTTGAGAGTATCTCAGCAATCTCAACTACAGGAAATATGCTGATAAACCTGACCCAATCGATCTCTCCAATTCATAAATTCCTGCTTATTATTCTCATGCTTCTCGGAAGAATCGAAATTCTGCCAGTCTTCGTAGCTCTTTCAAGCATATTGACTTCTGGAGAGCAGTCTTAGACTCCTTGAAGGCCTTTTTTCTTCGATGAAGACTTTTAATCATAGCGAAACATAAGGATTTTAAGGGTTGAGAAAAAGATTTAAGAATCGCTTATCTTACTATGGAAAGATTCGGTGTCTTTGTGATGAGTATAATTAATGCAGTGTTTCCCTTCACTATCCCCTCAGAGGACAGGAAGGTCCCGTTAAAGAGGAGAGTGGAGCTAGCCGCGGTATTTTCTTTAACTGAGCTCACCAGAGATAAAGGCGGGGGTTTAATCTCGAAGAAGCCCGCGGAGGAAATATTGTTCATTTCAGAGCTTCACTATCCCTTCTGGTTTGTTCCGTGGAAGGGGAGGACGCTTGTATTTGATGGATTTGATCTGAGAAGTCACACAATCTCATTCAGTATTCTCCCTGACTCGAACATCTTTATTCAGGAGATGAAGGGAAGTTCTGGAAAGTTGGAGACATACTCCGCTTTTCTTTCTCATAACTCAAGTTACTTCGAAAAGTTTTCAGGAGAAGCCCAGAAGCTCATTAAAGGACTTATAATGGATAAGGAGCTGATAAATGATATTTTCTCCCTTCTCCCAAGAGCGAAGCGTGTTAAAAACCCGTCGGAGAAAGAGACGTTACCATTAGTTATGGATTATTCAGCCGTTAAGTCATCCATCGAGGAGCTCCAAAGCTTCGAGAAGGTTCTGGAGAATGACGTTAAGAGGCTAAGCCAAATAGCGAGGACATTGATGAAGACAACCCAGAGACACATAAGTGCAGTTAAGCTCGAGATTGAAAGAACTAAGCAGCGGAGCGATGTTAAGATCAGCAGCTTGATGTCGAAGATAGCGAAAAAGACGGAGAAGATAAGGAAGATCTACGACAAGAAGATCCTCAAAGTATCTGAGGAGGCCGACTGGAAGATACAGGCTCTCTCGGGAGAGGATGCTGAGCTCCAAGCTGAAAGGAATAGACTAAAGACTTACATAGAGGAATGTAAGAGCCAAGTTTCTGCAGCTCATGAAAGAAGAGATGAAGAGCAAGAGGAGTACTGGAACCGCGAGCTTAAGGCCTCTAGGCTAAGGCTTCTACAGATTGGCAAGAGGCTTAAGGAGATAGAGGGCGAGATCAAAGAAATAAACTCTATGCGGAGATCCGAGATCTCCCGGTTTAAGTCTGAATATGCTTCTAAAGCCGAGGAGTATATGGCGGAAGTCAAGAGGCTTGAGGCCGCGCGCGATGCAAAGATAAGGATGAGACAGAAGGCTATAGAATCGCTCGAGGAGCTAACCTCGAAGATAATTGGGCAGATAAACAGGATGATAGAGGTAAGGAACATGGCTCTGAGAGAGATAAGGGAGATGGGATATCCGCTTCGCAAAAGGAAGATAGTGCTGGCACGCATGCCATTCTTCCTTGTATGTTATACTCGAGACTTAAAGAAGAGATATGTGGTCTTCCCACCTTCAACTGCAAACACCATGGATGGGGTGAGCAAGATAAAAAGCGCGTTACGCCCCTACGCCATAAGATCAATGTTGCAAGAATATTCTCTGCCAATCACGGATCTACTGAACGAGTTTGTAGACTCGATACGGCAGAACTCTATGCTGGAAGATAGAATCTTGAAGATATGTATGAGAATGAACATGCTTAGGAAGAGGTCATTCCGTCGAGATGTTGAAAAAGGCTTGCAGGAGCTATCTGGAGAAGGGTGGCTCTCTAGTGAGGAGCTAGAAGCGTTAATTTCTCGCCTTAATGAAGTGGCACGTTAAATAAAGAGAAATGCGTTATTCATAGATTTGGAGGGCTGTAAATTGAGGAAGGAAATAGTATATTTTGAGAGGAGCGGACCTGAAAACACGGTTGAGACTCTTAAGCTTGCAAAGGAAAGAGCCGATGATCTTGGTATCAGGGATATAGTAGTCGCTTCTTCTCATGGGAAGACGGCGTTGAAAGCAGCTGAATTCTTTGATCCAGAAAAGAACAATCTGGTAGCCGTAACGATCTCCGAGAGCTTCAAAGATTTTGGATGGAGCATGAAACCGGAGGAGAAGGAACAGCTTGAAAAGAGAGGAATCAAAGTTTTAACTTCTATTCACGCCTTAGGAGATAATGTAGGATCGGCCTTTACAGAGAAGCATGGGGGATTAACATTCGAGAGAGTTGTTCGTGAAACCCTTTACCGTTTTTGTCAGGGGATGAAGGTAGCCGTTGAGATAGTCTTGATGGCTGCAGATGCCGGTTTAATCCCTGTGGACCGTGAGGTTATAGCAATAGCTGGCACCGATAGAGGAGCTGATACAGCCATAGTTGTGCAGCCTGCCTATTCAAGAAGATTTCATGAGCTAAAGATTAAGGAGATTATTGCCAAGCCTAGAGAGCCCTAAGTTTCTGCGGTTGTCATGAAGCTTTAAAGGGTAGCCTTATAATTCTCTTCTCAATTTGGAGATTAGAGAGGGAGATAGATGGGTGGTAGCCGCCGAATACCAGTCGAGGAGATTAGACACATTGCCGAGCTTGCACATATAGAGCTTACTAAGGAAGAGGAGATAGTCTTTACTGAGCAGTTTAACCGTATTCTAGAATACTTTAGTATGATAGATGAGGCTGATACTGAAAATGTGCCGCTGACATATCATGTTCTCGACTTAGTTAATGTTTACCGGGAAGATGAGGTTCATGAATCCATGAAAAGGGATGAACCATTAAGAAATGCATCGAAAAAGGAAGGTAGGTTCTTCAAATCTCCAAGGATAGTCTGAGAATGGAGGGTTCTCCTTGTCTAGGATTTACGAGCTAATGGCCGCGGAGCTCTCAGATAAGGTTAGAAGCCAAGAGGTATCCGCCGAGGAGCATCTACATTCTATTCTTGAAAGGATAGACCGTGTGGACGAAAAGATTCACGCCTACGTGACGATAGCTAGAGAAGAAGCAATAGCAAGAGCTAGAGAGATAGATAAAAAGGCAAGAAGAGGGGAGAAGCTTGGGCTACTGGCGGGGGTAGTAGTTGCGGTAAAGGACAATATATGCACAAAGGGTATCCGGACAACATGTTCCTCACGTATGCTTGAAAACTTCGTTCCTCCATACGACGCAACAGTCATAGAGAGGCTTAAGACATCAGACGCGATAATCATTGGGAAGACGAACATGGACGAGTTCGCGATGGGCTCAACGACGGAGACGAGCTACTTCGGAGCTACTCGTAATCCATGGAACCTCGATAAGGTGCCTGGCGGCTCATCAGGAGGAAGCGCCGCAGCCGTGATAGCTGAGGAAGCCACTGCGGCTCTAGGCTCAGACACAGGCGGCTCGATAAGGTGCCCGGCGAGTTACTGTTCAGATGTCGGCCTAAAGCCTACCTATGGACTCGTCAGCCGCTATGGATTAATATCATACGCTAACAGCCTCGAGCAGATAGGACCAATAACTAGGACTGTCCGCGACTGTGCCTTGCTTCTTTCGGTCATAAGTGGACATGACAGCAGAGATAGTACCTCCGTGAAGATTCCCCGCGAAGATTACCTGAAATATTTAATAAGCGACGTTAAGGGCTTAAGAATAGGGTTGCCGAGGGAGTTCTTCGGGGAAGGAGTGGAAGAAGATGCAAAGGAGCCAGTACTGGAAGCCGTTGGCAAGCTTGAGGAATTCGGCGCATCATGTTGCGAGATTTCAATTCCAGCGATGAAGTATGCCCTTCCCGCATATTATATAATCGCAATGTCGGAGGCTAGTTCGAACCTTGCCAGATACGACGGTTTACGCTATGGGTACCGTGACGAGAACGATGAGGGAAACTTCGACGAGGTTTTCTCAAGGAATAGGCGGATAGGCTTCGGAGCTGAAGTCAGAAGGAGGATAATCCTTGGCACATACGCTCTCTCAGCCGGATATTTTGAACAGTACTACTTGAAGGCTCTTAAGATAAGAACACTAATCCGTAGAGACTTTGAAAGGGCCTTTAAAGATGTGGATATCATAATAGGGCCTACTATGCCTCTTCTGCCGTTTAATATAGGTGAACGAATAGATGATCCCCTAAAGCTTTACATGTGCGACATCCTAACAGTACCAGCTAACCTAACTGGTTACCCAGCGTTGTCGGTGCCTTCCGGGTTCAGAAAGAGCCTCCCAGTCGGGATGCAGATCATCGGTAAACCCTTCGATGAAGGAACTCTTTTAAGAGTTGCATATACATTCGAGCAGAATACTGGATATCATAAATATAGGCCGCCTTTATAAGCAATATTCGATATTACAAAGCATAGTTAGTCATGTTGGCATTAACATATGCTGATGGTGAGGTTTAGTGATGAGTTCTAGTTCTCCGAAGAATTATGTCTTGCGGATCGTTAAGGAGGAGTGGTGTAAACAAGTCTTTTCTACAAAGAGGTATTTTCCCGGCGTTCCTAGAAGATGGAACCCGGGAGATATGATCTTCTTAGTTCATAAAGTGGGGAAGACCGATTCGCTGATAGGATACGGAATTATTGGAGAGTTTGTGGAGAAAGAAGCATTGCCAGAGAATGAAAGGAGGGTTTGTGAAGAGATGGGGTGGAGAGGCGCTATAGTTTTTGATGAACTCTATAGGATAAACCCTCCGGTTCCGGTTAAAGACACCGTATTATCGGCAGTTGAGGCCAAGGGAAAATATCTCCACGGATATCCCTTAACAGATGAACAAGCGGAGTCCATACTGAGGATCGTGAAGGCAAAGGCTTCGCTTAAAGAGACTGGGTAATCCACGCGGTTTCTCTATCCCAAAAACTGAGAAATAATCGCTTATAAATATCAGTCTCCTGTCTTATTTCTTCAACTCTGAAGAAGACTCCGATAAGCATTGAGAGAAATAATCAATAGAGGTCTTCGCCCAACACTTTATACATCATGTCAATACGTGTAGAAAAATATAACAGGCAGGTTAGAAAGATCCGTGGGCTCTAATCTCATTATTTTATGTACTTGTAGTAGCGGTATCCATAGTCAACGCTTGTCTCTCCAAATGAGACAAGCGCAAATTCGTCCTTCGGAGGAATCACGCTCTCATGGAGCTTAAGCCTTCCCTCATGCAGATCCTCATATACCTCAATAGGTATGCGTTTCCTATCGTTTAACATACGCATTAAGTCGAATTTCTTAACTACCTCCTTATATTCTGGCTGAATAATGAAGCTACAGACGACGGCGCTACTTCCGCTTCCATAAGAGCCTATTCCAAACCTTTTTCCCGCGAGGTCGTCATTTCTCACTTCGAAATGGCTGTTAACTCCGAGCCAGACTGAAGCGGTGTATGAGTTTCCAATCTGCTTAAGAGCCTCAAGCGAGTCCTTTATCTTAGCCTCGTATTCTCTTCTAAACTCCTCAGTCTTGATGAATCTTCTCCTGAATTCCTTATATTCTTTAGAGATGTAGAATTCGACGTCTGTTAATCCTTCTCTGCTTGGTTCAGGTCCTATAGCCTCTATTATCTTCTTCCATTTCGGAAGGTTCCTCCAATCGTGAATTAAGAAGGATGCAAAGGCGTATTGAACCATCTTTGGAAAGGGAGAGTGGAACGAGGCTAGATCAATCTTCTCCGTGAGGCTCTCCTTCAAAGATTTAAGAACTCCAACCCTCACCATATTCTGCCTGTAAGCATCTGCGGCGATCCGCATATCCCTTAAATAACATCCTACAGAGTACTGCCCGTTAACAACAGCCGTCTTACGCTCCACGGGTCTAAAGAAGTCTCTGTCATCAATTGTTCCGAACCCTGTGAATTCAGGTTCATATGCCAATAGGCGGGGGTTCTTCTTTAAGAGTAAAGCGATTGCCGCTGCTCCTTGAGTCGGTTCTCCGGAGGAGTTAAGCTCATACTTCGCTATGTCTGTTGCTACCACAATCGAATACTCGGCTTTGTTCCAGTTCGAAGCTATATATGCTAGCCGGTCTATAAGAGCATATGTAGCGCCTACGCATGCAAATTTTGTCTCGGGAGCACCTATATGATTGAAGCTTCCTTTGCCATAAACCTGTTCAAGCATGCCTTGAACATAGCATGATATGGGCTTAGAAGCATCTGGGCTTGTTTCGGTTGCCACTTCGATGAAGTCTATATCCTTTGGTGAAAGATCATTTTTTTCCATTAGCTTAAGTGTTGCCATAGCTGCCATTGTCGCAGCATCTTCGTGTGCATCTGTAATGGATAGCTTCTCTATACCTAATCCCTTCGTGAGCTTACTTGGAGGAATCCCCCTAGCCTCAGCTAGCTCCTCAGCATCTACATAGAGCTTCGGAACGTAGGCAGCCATATCATCTATTCCAACAATCGTCTTCAAAATATTCACACTCTATGCTTTTTCAGAGTATCTGAAGGATTATACTTATGTAGAATATAATGCTTTCTTAAAAAAGGCTATTAAAACTCTACCGTATCTCTCCTCTCTTCATGATCACTTCTCCAGTATCCACAATCTCTATGGTTGCTGAAGGATCGGTCACAAAGTCCCAATGCATACAGGATTTAGATGTTCCGCCGTAGCTTAGGTTAGATCCAAAGGCAAGGTGAACCGAACCTCCGAGTTTCTCATCTGTCAGTATGTATCCTATCGCCCTGTCGATCGCGGGGTTGCATCCTATCCCGAGCTCGGCAATATTTGTTGTCCTAACCTCACGCTCATTAGCCTTATCGATCTCTATGCATCTTCTGAATGAATCGATCATCTCTTTCTCATTAACCCTCGCGGAGCATTCATTTAAGATAAGTCTTCCATTCTTAAACTTCAAAGTTACATCCCTGATAATCTTATTTGTGAATCTATCTATGGTTACTGGGCAAAAGAGAGTTCCTTCTCCAAAGGTCTCGTGAGGAGCGATGAAGACTTCACCGGCAGGTAAGTTGTTACCTAAGTCGCCAACTTTAATGTCATGTTCATCAATCACTCCATCATCCTCATTTATCCGTCTGCCTCCTATTCTGCAGATAAAATCTGTGCCTCTATCATCTGTTATGTGGAGTACATCAGCCTCCTTCAGCTTCTCAGCCAGCCTTGAAGTGTAATCTTTAAGAATGGATGTTGACACGGTCATTCCGCCGATTATGAGTCTCTCTAGAACCTTGTATTCGACGCCATAGAACTCTGCAGCCTCGGGAGTTGG
>JAGGUU010000133.1 GCA_021158305.1 Candidatus Bathyarchaeota archaeon | reverse complement strand
TTAGCTAGCTCTCTTAACTCATCCTCATCAAGCCTATTAATATCAATAGTAGGCATTTCTTCCGCATTTTGAACGTTTAACTGTAGTATTCCGCCGCCACTCACAATACCCTCACTTTCAATATATGATTGAATGAAGAACGCCTTAATAATTCGCGAAATCTTTTTCAATTTTATATAGGAATTTAACCACAATACAACACGTGAAAAGGGAAGGATGCCTCTAAAACGGTCCGATCAATCCGGAAGGGAGGTCCAGAAGGAGCTTTCTCTTCTATCACCTACCGAGTGGAACTTCTTAAAAATCATTCATGACGAGAAAATTTCGGAGATAAAGCCTAGGATAACTAATTATGGTTTTTCCTATAGACACATCATAGAAGGACGTGGACTCGATATTTCCGATGAGGAGTTGAATTCTATTCTCAAGAAATATAGTGTGGCAGGAATTTTTAGGGAAAAATATTATGATTCTATCATTATTTGCCCAGAATGCAATAGTGCATTATTCGACATTCGTTATCATTGCGAGGCTTGCGGCTCGACAAATATATCTTATGGGGAGGCGTTGGAGCATTTGACGTGCGGATATGTCGATTTCATAAAATCATTTGCCGAGAAAGATTACATATGCCCAAAGTGCGGGAAGAGATTAAGGGCGATAGGCGTGGATTATAGGAAAGTCGGGAGAGTTTATCGGTGCACCGAATGTGGCTTCAGTTCCACGTCTATTGAAACGCGCATATACTGCGCAAGGTGCGGGAGTCGAGTAGATGAAAATCCGAAGATCCTACATGGATATAGCTATGTTGTTTCTGAAGAAAAGCTTAGAAAATTTTTAGAATCTAGAAACATAGTTATGCAAGTGGAAGATTCCTTAAACAGGCTCGCTCTAACGTACAAAATGAACTATACCATTAAAGGGGAATCGGGAATATCTCATGTATGGCCTTTTGCTATATGGATAGAAAACCTTCCTTCTGCCTCCCCAGACTTAACGATTGAAATCCTACCTGTCAGTAATATAGAAGAATTAACCTCCATGATAATGAAAACCGCTATTAAGAAAGCTGACACAACTGTCTCTAACGCGTTACTGCTTACTCAAGTCAAGCCTGACAAAACAACATGTAAAGTGGGCGATAGTCTAAACATTGAGATCAAGTACATCCAACATGCCCAAGAGATATTCAATCATATAAGCGAGACTGTTCAACGACTTAAGAGGAGCCAATAGTGAAAGACATTGAAGCATATATCGAAATTCTCGATTATCATTTTCATTGTTAACTTGATATTAATACCCGTACTATTTTATTTCCTGATAGTAATCGCTGAGTTTCTAGGCATAAGTCTCACAGATTTTCTATTGATATCAGCGATCACACTACTCCTAGACTATAGTAGAGCATTGGGAAAATCAATAATACTTCCGGTAGCGATGCTTCTCAAAAAGCCTCCAACCCTGAAGAAGAACTACAAGATATCTGTAATTATTCCTGCGTATAATGAAGAGGAAAGTATAGGAAAATGCATTGAATCCGTCTTAGAAAATGATTACGAAAACAAACAAGTGATAGTCGTGGATGATGGATCAACAGATAATACTTATGCGATTGCAAGTCGTTACAGAGACAAAGTGCTTGTCTTGAGGCGGTCTAGAAGCGGCCTGAAAGCTCATGCACTTAATTATGGGTTAAGATTTACAGATGGAGATATAATCGTGACGCTAGACGCTGATACCCTTCTGTCAAGAGACGCTCTTAGAAAAATCGCAGCCCATTTCCAAGATGAAAGAATCGTCGCCGGATGCGGTAATCTCAGGGTGTTGAACTCCGCAGATAACCTCCTCACGAGACTTCAGTCTTATGAGTACGTCATCGGCTTTGAGATAGGTAGGAGGCTTCAAGCTCTCTTCAGGACGTTACTGATATTACCTGGGGCAGCGGCCATCGTTCGTAGGAAGATATTGGAATCCATCGGCGGATATGATCCAATGATGGGAGAAGACTTTGACTTAACTCTGAAGCTGCATAAAATAAAGAGTAGGCTAGAATTCATGCATGACGTTTATTCGTGGACAGAAGCTCCAAACGATTGGAAATCATGGTTTAGGCAGAGAGTACGATGGCATAGGAGCCAACTGAGAGTATTGATACGTCATAGAAACATATTCTTGAGGAGAATATTTGGCCCTCCGGGCCTTTTGGGAGCTCCGGACATGGTTTTGATGGATTTCATCGCTTTAATTTTAAGACCTATTTGGATGCTCTACTTCTTCTTAGCTTATAATTGGATAACGATTGCCGCGATATTGATCCTTCTCTATTTCTTCACTGAACTACATACCCTATTAGCTACGTTATCCGTAATCGAGTACCCAGAGGACCTGAAATATTTTTATGCCTTCATCTTGAATGTAGTATTCTATAGACCAGCATATTCTTTGATCCGTCTTTACTCTTATATCGTCGAGATCTTTAAACCTTCATATCAATGGTGAGATCTTTACAACATCAGTAAGCACTTCCACTCTATAAAGCCCATCATCTTATCACATGTTTTTACCTTTGGATCTGGGATAAATCAATGGATTGCCTTTGGCATCGAAGTCAACCAAGTTGAAGATTTAGGGTTCATAATCTATCCCATCAAACGCTAAACCATTAACAGAGACGCTTATTAGCCTGAAGTAACAGATCTATATCTCCACTAGGTTGATAAGTTTGGCATTATCCAAAATTGTGATTCTCTTTCCTAAATAACCTCTAGAAATAGTCGGCCCGATATTTTTCTAAGATTAATGAAAGAAATCATTTCGTTTAAAGTTACATCTAACGGCTCTTGATCGACTTTCGTTGGAGTTGAAGCTGCGATCTTTATCTCATTGCTACGGGTCAGCTTAACCTTAGCCTCATTTGCTTCAATAAGGTAAATTCCCTGAGAGCAGGCCCAGAGAGCGCTGGAAGGGCTTTCCCAGTTATGGTGACTTAGCTAATGGTGAAGGATGTATTAGTTAAGAACTTTGCATAGGCTGCGTAATCTGGTGTCCTAAGGGGAGTCTAGGCTTGAGAAAGGCCGAGCAATCCGCTTAGGCAAATCTTATCTATATCCTAGGACCATAGTATAGTATGCCGGTCTCCGCGTATGTCTTTATAAGGACCTCTCCAGGAAAGGCAAAAGATGTTGCTAACGCTATCTCGGGCATAGAGGGCGTTAAATCCGCTCACGCGGTCACCGGAAGGTTTGATGTGATAGCATTCGTTGAGGCCCCGGATATAGCGACCTTAGGAGATCTTGTTCTCTCGAAGATCCATGGAGTTGAGGGAGTCTCAAGCAGCGAAACATCGATAGTCGTCTAGCACCTTAAACCACCAATATTTTTTCCTTAGAGCGTTTTAAGCAATACCACCTAATATCGCCTAACGCCTCCACATAGGTGACTTTCAACACTTCAAGGAACTGTTCTCCTAAGAGGATGG
>JAGGUU010000151.1 GCA_021158305.1 Candidatus Bathyarchaeota archaeon | reverse complement strand
CTTTTAATCCAAGCCTTTTAGCCACTCTTCCCAGAGCTCTGCTTGCAAACGCTGGAGACTTATAGACTCCTTCAAGTTTTTCAAAGCTAACCTTTGCGTATCTAGCATCAGATTCTTTGAATTCATTTAGTATTTTTTCAGCTATCGAAGACTTGTAGCGTGTCTTCTTCTTTACTTTAGGTCTCTCTTGTAGAGGTTCAATAAATTCATAACTCATTTGAGCTTTTCCTCCCTACTTATATCATCACTATTCGTTAGATAAAGAAACCTATAAATTTTTAATCTTTTTTAGTGTATTCAGCTCGTCTTTACGAATGAGAAATCTCCTCTACTCTTCATTGACGCTCTGAAAAGGAAAGAATTAAATTTAAGCGTTGAGTTAATCTCTCTAGATCTGTCTGAAGGTGATCTGATGGCGATTAAGGCCTATGTGATGATGAAAGTCAGCTCTGGAAGCGAGAGAGAGATTTGTAAGAAAATAATCGAGTTCGACGAGGTTATGGATGTGAGCATAGTTTATGGCGAGTTCGATGTTATCGCAAAGGTTAGAGTTGAGGATCTCGAAACCTTGGAGAGCTTCCTCTCTGAAAATATCAGAAATATCCCAAGTATAGTATTGACATCTACCATGATAGTTGCTCGAGAATATAAGGGGAAGGCTGCAAGGAATGCTCTAAAGATCAAAAGCATATAGAAGGCTGATGAAACATATATTCGCACTAAAATGAGTTCTCTTTTTCTTAGTTTGGAGCTAAAGCATTGATATTTTTGTCTTTATGACTGCAGATGCATGAGATGACGCTTGTAAAGCAGAGGAAAGCCACAACTATTAGAAGCGGCAAGGTCAATCTTTAATTCTGGGCGAGACTTATGGAGAGAAAAAGCGATATAGAAGAGTTCCAGAAAGTTATGAAAACTCTCTCGGAGCAGATTCCAAGCCTGATAAGGGGGATAATCAGCTCAATATTCTCAGCTGAAGCTGGGAAGAATATAGGAGCCGCTGCTGCAAACTTCTATAAAGAGCTGAAGGCAGGCGGAATCCCCAATGAAGTCGCCATCAAGATGACTCAGGACTACGTGAGGACATTTACTAATCTTGGAACGCTTCTTAGCGAGGTCATGAGTCGTAAGGAAGGTTCCTCAGGGAAGATAGGAAAGGAATTGGGAGAAGCAATCTCTAAGGCTTTAAAGGAGAAGATTGGAGAAGGAAAAGAAGAATAGAACAGAGAAGGGATTTCCCCACCCATTTAGGGTCTGAAAAGATGCATCGTGTTTTAGGCATACTGCGGATCGCATGGTCAATTTTCAAGATAGCCTTCATTCTTTTATTTATCTGGGCAATTATGAAATGGAATGTGAGGAAAGCTCGGAAGTCCCTTGAGCGGGAATTGATAAGGGCTGGTTTTCCCCCGGGAAGAAGCTCAGAAAATAAGCAGGGTCTTTGATATGCTTGAGGATCAGGGTCGAATCTTTCATGAGAAGCCCTTTAACCCTTAGGATTCGCGGATGATGTCCTCGTAGATTTGAGAGCAACATGTAGGCGAGAATGATATTTGCAATCCGAGCTCTAAGGCCGTCCTTATTGCTTGCTCTTCGGGAAAGGCTATTCCATTCACGCCTGCCTTAACGGCTAAGACATCCGTTTCAGCTCTATGCTTGCCCTTGGGTCTCGCGCATCCTAAGATTATTGGAACGTTAGGCATCATGAGTCTTGCCTGCGCGATTATCTCAGCCACTTTCCTTGGCGGGGGAGGCTTAATCTTCTCCATGACCGTTCCTTTAATAGGAAAGAAGACGATGATTATTAGGGCTGATGGATTATACTTGGAGATCATTTTTAGGGCGTTAAGTTCCCCCTTTAACTCACCGTAGTGAAGCCCAACTAGGACATGCGGGGTGAAGTTGATACCAGCTTCTTTAAGAGCTCTAAGAGAATCTTCATAGTCTCGAACAGTAGCTTTTAGATTGTAGATCTCTCTTATAGTCTCATCTGATCCTATAATGTCAATGGATACTGAGTTCACTCCCGCATCTTTCAGCTTCTTCGCAATTTCGGGACTTACGAGGCCTGTATGCACAACAGTCTTTAAACCTATCTTTTCAGCCTCGGCTATCGCGTTGATAAATCCTTCAAGCGGCACAGACCCATTCCTTAGGCATCCGCCGCTTATTAGACAACCAATGGCACCTTCACTCTTTATTCTATGCAGGACTTCGATGAGCCTTCCAGGCGTTTCAGCCGGGATCATCGACTTGAGAATTATCCCGCCGCAATGCTTACAGTTTAGAAAGCATTTTCTCCCAGTTATGGAGACTGAAGGAAAGGAGAACCTTGGAGGCTTAAAATACTCATTTCTGTAATATAGGAAACTCGGGGCGTAAAAATAGATTCTCCGCCCGAACCTTTCCCAGCTAGATTCACGAGCCCTTTCAAGGATACTTTCTAAATCGTTACTCGTTGATTACACCCCTTAGAAGGATTTTTGACGCTTAAATGCTAAAGTAGCGAAGCGATCATTAGAGGAAGGATCACAGTTGCGTCTCCCTCGATCGTAACTCTTCTCGCGGATTCCTTAATCTTCCCCCAAGAGACTGCTTCTCGAAGCCTAGCACCCGACAAGCTGCCGTCCCACTCCACGGCTGTTGTTATGTAGACAGCATAGTCTAGCCCTCCCTTGAACTGGTTCCACCAGATTAGGTGATGCTTCGAGATTCCGCCGCCTATGATCAGGGCTCCTGTCCTCTCTGACTCGAAGATTACGTCGTTAAGCTCCTGCTCATCCCTTAAAATATTAACTCTGATGTTATGATCCTGCGAGAAGAGCCATAGCTGGTAGCCGACAGCTCCATCGGTTAATCCAGGAACATAGATGGGAATATCGTTCTTAGCTGCCCAGTATAGTATGGAGTCTTCACGGCATATTCTTCTTCCCATCTCTCGGCAGAGCTCCCTGCTTGAAATCTCTCTGACACCCTCCCTCCAAAGCGCTTCTAGTAACTCTTGCATCTTTTTCTCGATTATCAATCCGTAGCTTTCGTTCGGCACCAGAACATTCCCAAGTCTGTTTATTCCTTTTCTGTGAAGATCAGCATCGTCCATTTCAAAGAAGCCGCGGTAATATCTTCTCCAGCTCCTAGCCAGATCGTGATCGAGGGTTCCACATGTAGTTATTATGACATCTACAAGGTGTCTTTTAACGATCTCCCTGATAACCCCGCGTGTGCCAGTTGCAACTATACATGCTGGAAAGGAGAGGAATTTCACGCATTTCTCGTCCGAGATCATCTTCTTGAGTATTTCAACTCCAGTGGCGATTTTAGCCGCCGTGAAGCCCCAAGCATCTTTCATCTGCCTTAGGAATTCGGCGACTGTTATTCCGGGGTAAAGGCGGTAATCCTTTACAGCGTAAGCCTCTTCCATCACCACGCATCCTCCAAGAATCGACTCATCATACTTTCTGAGCCGTATTAACTGTTACTGCTAAAAATTGAGAATCTCGTTTAGAGGGAATCAAGTCCGTAGAGAAAGTTTAAGACACATTCTGGAAAGCGGCGCCCATACCCGCCTTCAAGAACAGCGAATGTTCTACGCTTCATCCCTGCAATCATACGTCCAATCTTGATGTATGCTTCTTCGCTGAGCCCTAACCCTCCAACCGGATCATATTTGTGAGTGTCAAACCCTGCTGAGACTGCTATTAGGTCCGGGTTAAACTCACGAATCCTATCTAATGCTTCGCTGAAAGTCTGCAGGTATCTTTCATCATCTACTGGATGCTTAAATGGATAGTTTAGGCAGTTTCCTTCGGATGACCCACCCGTTCCGGGATAAAAGAACCCGTACCTATGAAGGGAAACGAATAGCACGCGGGGGTTTCCGAGAAAGATTTCCTGCGTTCCATTACCGTGATGACAGTCTATATCTAGAATGGCAATCTTCTCAACATACTTAAGAGCCTTCATGCAAGCTACAGCGATGTTGTTGAAGTAGCAGAATCCCATTGAGGCGGCTCCAAGGGCGGCTCCATTAATGCCCACGTGGTGACCTGGAGGCCTCATGAGTGAGAAAGCTTTCTCCCCAGTTAGGGCTATCTCCATACTCTTTATGGCTCCTCCAGCCGAGAGCCTAGCATAATCGTATATGCCTGGGAGACTCGGAGAATCCGCATCGAAGAAGTCTCCAGATTTGATCCTAGCGACGAATTCTTCGTTATGCACAAGTTTTAAGTCGTCCTCTGAGCATGCCTCAGGCTTAACGAACTTGAATCCTTCCTTCTCTAAGAGTTTGTATGTCCGGTAAATTCTCTCCGGAGTTTCAGGAATATAAGGGGACAAATATTCTAAACACTTCTCAGAGTAGACGATGTACGTTTCGGATCATCTCCGAATAATCATCAGCGTTTTCTCATGTGGTCTTCTTCCATCCGTATACAAAAAACTTTTCTTTTTATAAGTGTCATGATAGGCGGGATGGAGCCTCCAGAGAAGATTAGAGTTTCTATAGGAACAGCCATTGTCTTAGGCTTAACGTGTGGTAGAATCGACGCTGAGCCGACGACTGCCTACCTGCTCACTTACAGGGAGGGAAAATGTCAAGCATCCTGTGCATTCTGTCCGCAGTCTAGGAGATCCAGCGGAAGAGCCGATATGCTTTCTAGGGTTACGTGGCCTGTCTTCTCAACTAGAGAGGTCATCCACCGAGCGGGTGAGGCTTTTCGCCTAGGAAAAATAGTGAGAGTATGCATTCAAGCTCTAAATTATCCATCCGTAGTAGATGATTTAACGGCTCTAGCTAGACTTGTAAAGAAATATTCTGATGCTCCAATATCTATTTCATGCCAGCCTCTGGATCGAAGTGATCTTAAAAGACTTTTTGATACGGGGGTTCAGCGAGTCAGCATATCACTAGATGCGGCTACAAAGGAGATATTTGACAGAGTTAAAGGAGTCGGGGTAGGCGGCCCCTACACGTGGAATGGACATTTCAAGGCGCTCAGGGAGGCTGTTAGAGTCTTCGGGGAGGGAAATGTGACTACTCATCTCATCGTGGGATTAGGAGAGACGGAAGAGGAGTTCGTTAAGACCCTTCAGAGATGCGTTGATATGGGAGTCTATCCGGCCCTCTTCGCATTTACGCCGATTCCCGGAACCCTGCTTTCGGATAATCCTCCTCCACCGCTAGCCTCCTACAGAAAGCTTCAACTCGCCCATTACTTGATAACTAAGGGGATGAGCAGATATGAGGATATGACTTTTAGAAATAATCGTCTCGTAGACTTCGGCATATCCAACGAGCAGCTTAAAGCAGTGATATGGAGGGGGGAGCCATTCATGACTTCGGGATGCCCTGGATGTAATAGGCCATACTATAACGAGAGGCCAGGAGGCCCACTGTATAATTTTCCCCGCATGCCAACCCTTGATGAGATAGCGAAAATTGAAAAATTTTTTATGAGCTGAGAAGGGAACAAAGGATGTCGTAGGAGAGAATCTCAAATGAAGATCTTCATAGATACTGCTGAGCTAAATGAGATCAAACGGGCGGTTTCTTGGGGGATAGTCGACGGCGTAACAACCAATCCCTCACTAATAAAGAGGGCTGTTGATAGAAGGAAAGGCGCGATCAGTATGGAGGATTATATAAAAGAGATAGTTAAGGCTTCTCCGGGTCCTGTTAGTTTAGAAGTTATAGGACGAAGAGCAGATGAGATAATTGAACAGGGCATATTACTACATGAGAGATTCAGCCCCCTTCGGCGAAGTCGCGATTAAGATTCCAATTAACCCAAGTATGAATAACGATGAGAATATTGATTTCGATGGACTTAAAGCCATAAAGCGGCTAAGTAGTGAAGGAATATCTGTAAACGCAACTTTGGTCATGACTCCGGAGCAGGCTTTACTGGCAGCTAAGGCTGGAGCCGCCTATGTAAGTCCATTTGCGGGTAGAATAGACGATTATATCCACGCCAGAATGGGCATGAAGATCGGTGAGGATTTTCAGAAGAGAGACTACTTTAACTATGACCTCCTTAGGAGGGCTAGGGATAAGGTTCTCGGCGATGTGATGGCTTCAGCAAGCTCCGTCAGGGAGATCTATGAGAGTCGCCTCATTAATTCAGTTGTTGATCAAGGCTATGACAATGGAGTTTACAGCGGCGTCGATTTGGTGGCGAGGATTCTTCGAATATTCCGCGCGTATGGTTTTAAGACCGAGGTTATCGCCGCGAGCATCCGGAATTCAAGACAGGTTAGAGAGGTAGCAGAGCTTGGGGTTCATATAGCTACGGTGCCATTTAATGTCCTGAAGGATATGATAAAGCATTACAAAACCGCCGAGGGCATGAGAAGATTCATGGATGATATTGTTCCTCAGTACCGCGAGTTATTCATGAAGAAGTAGAAAGAGCCTCAGTTAATGTATTCGTTGAGAATGAAGAAGCGGTAGATAAATCACAGTGAGGCGGATGAAACCAGCTTCAGACATTGCTAGAAGATTCAGTCGATCTTATCTTCGAGATTTCAAGAGCAATTTAAGTCCTATCATCGGAAATAAGACGCCTTCTTATATGTTGAGTTCCAAAGGAAAAGATCACTAGGTTCATCCGTGATCTTATAAAGATGGTTATATAGGGCTTTCAAATCTCGGAAGCATGCGGCTTCTATCAGGCCGAAATATTCTTGGAATAGTTCTTCAGGAGGAGAAATCAAGCTTTCGCATCCTCGATTACTGTATCTGAAAGTATCAATTTGAGAAGTTCACGAAGAGGAGATTCATAACCTTGCATTACCACCTGTTACTCTTGGTGAAAGATAAAGACAATTACATGTTTTAAACCTAGAGTGTTATGTGGAGGATATCCGATATATAAAGAGGGATTATCAGCGTAAGGGGCTAGAATAGCAGATAACGAGCTTGTTAAGGAAATATGCGTTCACATCGTCTAATGTCAGCGATTTAATCGTTAACCCGGTTCTGGGATTCGGAATTACAGTGAAGGCTTTGTCTAGAAGATGGTGGAAGATGCAATAGTGTAGAGGGTTAATCCTATGCTTGAGGAAGGGATAAAGGAGAAGATCGGCTTGAAGCGGCAGCGGATGACTGCTCAGCTGCTTTTAACCTTCTCCGCTATTACTGAAGCAACGTTTTCTATGATCTTGTAATTGTCCTCAACGTAACAGTATGGTTCTTGAAGGAACGTTAAGTCTCCGAACGCTATGACCGTACCATTCCCCTCATCCACCCATGCCATTACGGCATATCTACCAGCTTTTTCAGCTATTGAAGAATGCGTATCATCTGAGGTCCACGCTATTCCCTTCCATCTTGAACGTATATGTGTGGCGGTGAAGAAGACGATCGAGTTTAGATTCTTTGTTATGGGATTCATTCGAAACCTCTTAATGTACACGTTTCTGTATATTCCGAAGTATTCTTCATCATTGTACAAATATCCCTTCGCAAAGGAGATTCCGAACCTTGTCGATAGAGAGTTTATGGGTGTAATTACGCCTTGAAGGAGGCCTGAGGTTCCTATGTATTCCCAAGCGGGATCAAAGAATAGCAACAGAAGCCCTCCTTTATTAACGAAGGCTTCAATAGTCTCGCATTCAATATCTGAATACATCTTGGTTGGGGATGCTACGATAAGGCATGAGGCGTTACCGAGCCTCTTCTCCAAAGTCTCAGCTTGCGAAATAAAGCCGACTGTCACGTCTCTCTCCGCCAGCTCTGATATCAACGTGTCCAAGACCCACCATGAAATCATGTTTCCATGCGACAAGTCTATTAGGACTTCTGCTCGGCCGCTTGGCAATGATATGTTCCCGAAGGGAACTATTTGCTCTGAGACGTTACTTTTAGAGATTGCATATGATGGGAGATAGATGTAATAGAATGCTGGTGGAGGATGAAGCTTAATCAGAGTCTCCAACGTGATATTCTCTTGATTCATGAAACCTTCCTCAGAGCTGGGCTGTAGCGACTCCTCCTTTCGCGGTATCTTGAGCTCCTCAATTGCATATTCTGTCACATTCGCTTCTTTAGCAGCCTTATCGATTGCGTCTTGAAGCCCGCCAATTGCATCCGCCAGCCCGAGCTTCAAAGCTTCGCATCCCAAATATACAGATGCTTTCCTGAGCTCGGCGGCTGAGATCTTAAGTTTAGATCCCCTTCCTATCTCAACCGCTGACACGAAGCTATCAACAACACGGTTTAATGTGAAGTATCCGGAGAGTACGGATTCCCCCGTCCATTTATGCGGCCCACTCTCTATAACTCTCTCCGATGGTATTAGTACTGGCGGCACCGATCCGATGGCTCCAATGCTTCCTACGAACGACGAGTTAAGAACATATATGTAGTCGCATGCAACCGCTATGTAGTATCCGCCAGAAAGAGCGCGGATCACTGAGGCGATTAAAGGTTTGCTAATGTTCGGATCCTTAAACTTTAAGAGATCAGCGTATATCTCCTCAATATAATCTGCATATCCGCCTCCCGAATCAATTAGGAGGACAACCCCCCTTATGCTGTCATTACGTAGACTCTCATTAATAAGTGTCACATATTCATTCACGGTTTTATGGTCTAGAATGTATCCCTTAATTCGGATTATTCCTATCACATCTCTCTTCTGCCGTTTCAGAGATTTTTTGAATATCTCTGGATAATAATGCATCATCGCCGCGAAGAGAATAATGCAGATGAGAATAATGACGACTACGCCGCATTTTCCAATACGCGTCCCGTTAGATGATAATGCATTCCTTTCTTCATACCTTGTCAAGCTTTCTTCCCTCCATGTAACCAACGAATTATTCGTCAATTCCGCTTAAACCTTTTTTCTTTAAAGAAAGGAGACAGTAAATATATTATCTGAGGAAAAGAATTAAAGGGTTTAGAGTTGAAGCCCTTCAGTTTTGTTCACGTCGCTGATACGCATCTCGGATACGAACAGTATAACCTAGCGGTTCGTCGGGAAGATTTTGCACGTGCATTTCAGGAAACCGTGGAGAAGACCTTAGAGCTAAAGCCGGACTTCATGATTTTAGCCGGAGATCTGTTTCATCAAGCTCGTCCATCAAACAAGACGTTAGAGCATACTATTCGAATCTTCCGCAGGCTGAAGGAGGCAGGCATCCCCGTTCTTGTAGTTGATGGATCACACGATGCGGCTCCAAATGTGATTACTGGAACAATCTTAAATCCGCTGGATAGCGCCGGGTTGATCTATTATCTTCCTAGGCATGAGAATGCTTGTTGGGAGAACGAGTCATGCTATGTCTATGGAATTCCCAACTTCAGGACTAGGAGGCGTACTGAGCGGCAGCTACCGATATTCTATGACGTGAAGAAGCCTATGCCGCGCGGCGACAAGTTCAACATTTTTGTCTTTCATATGGCTCTAGACATACCAGAGCTTATGAAGGGGAAACCGGCTGATTTCGCAGAGGCATCTCCAGATTACATACCCGAGGGCTTCGATTATTATGCTGGCGGGCATATCCATGAGCCTTGGCAGCTCCCGTTTAAGGGTTCAATCCTCGTGTATAGTGGATCAACCGAGACGGTGAGTTACGAGGATGCCGAAGTTGATAAGGGATTCTATTATGTAGAGGTAGACAGTAAGAAGGAAGTGGAGATCAATAGGATAAGGTTGACGAGTCCTCGACGCTTCAAGATTCTAGAATGCAACTTCACGGGTTATTCGCCCAGAAGAATAACCGAGGAAGCCATTGAAATAGTTAGAGAGAATGATGAGCCCGGAGTAATTCTAATCCCCGTGCTTAAGGGAACGTTACCGGCTGAGGCTTCTAGGAGAGAGATCAACGTTAGGAGGATCCGTGAAGCCGCCGAGAAAGCTCTGCTTGTGCGCCCCATGGTGTTGATGAGAGAGGAGAGCCTTCCACCTGAGGTGATACAGGCAATCTTCGAGAGCGGCATCAAGAGCCTCAAGATGAGAGCCTTCAAGTATTTCAGCGAGTTCTTCTCTAAAAGGTATGGGAAGGAAGAAGCTGAAAAGCTCGCTCACTTAGCCCTAGATTTGATTCAACCTCTTATTAAAGGAGACGAGGAAGGAGCTAGAAACCTTCTGGAGAGAATTTCAGATGAAGATTAAAGCTGTACATCTAGAAAATATACGCTCTCACAAAAAATCTGTGATAAACTTTACTGATGGATTCAACTGCCTCGTAGGCGGTCTTGGCACGGGGAAATCAAGCGTTCTGTACGCCATAGACTTCGCATTGTTCGGCGAGCCTCTCGGAAGAAGCTACGATTACCTTCTCAGGGAAGGGGAGGATAGAGCCAGAGTCATACTCCAGTTCACAGTAAACGGTAAGGAATACGCCATAATAAGGGCGCTTAAGAGAATCGGAAACCGAATATCCCAGGATATGGATCAGCTGAGATTCTTCGAGAACGGAGAGCTAGTAGCCGAGCTTAAGAGCGACGCCGTTCTCGAGCAATTATTCTCTTCTCTAGGCATAGACAAGAACATCTTCCGCCGCCTAATATGGATACGTCAAGAGCATCTGAAAGACGTGCTTAACATGACGCCAGGTGAAAGACAGAAAACAATCGATGAACTCTTCAACCTCTCCGATTATGAAAATGCATGGAGCAACATGAGGTCGGTGATAAGATGGTATGAAAGCGAAAAGAGCTCGCTTGAGAAGGACCCTGACGTTATGCAAATCAAGGATCTAGAAGCTAGACTCTCCGAAGCCATATCAGAGATGAGAGCGAAGAAAATCGAGTTGGAAAAAGTTAAGGCAAATCTTCTGAAAGTTGAAGCTAAGCTCAGAGAGTCTAAGGCACGATTGGAGGAGCTTGAGAATCTTCGAAAAAGGAATGAGAAGCTTAGAGAGCAGGAGTCTCGTCTTCAAGCGAGAATCTCGGCAGCAAAGGAGTCCCTTCGAATGTTAAAGATGAGGATTGATGAGGAGTTTAGGCGAATAGAGGAGCTACGGCGCCTACGCAACTCGCTGAGGGAGCAGGAGAATCTTCAGAGAAGCAGACTTAAAGATGTTGGCGTGCCTGGAGACCTTAAAATCGACGAATTAAGGAAGCATCTAGAAGACTTGAGGGAGATGATATCCGCGGAGCTCGGCAAGGAAGAGACTCTCAGGAGCGAGATTAAACGTGCAAGTCAGCGCGTATCAAGCATAGCTGAGAAGAGTAGATGTCCACTCTGCCTTCAGAATCTAAGCGCAGAGTACAAGGACAGACTGATAAGACAGCTTCGCGGCGAGATCTCGGAGAATAAGCGTATGCTGGAAGAGTTCGAGAAGAAAGTTAGGAGGCTTGAGGCAACACATAACGTGTTAGCAGAGGTTATTTCCAAAATTCAAACTATAGAAGCTAGAATTGATAATCTTCGAGAACAGGAAGAATCCGCGGAGAAGGTTCTAGCGGAGACTCGTAGACGAGTCGAGGAGATAAACGTGGAGATCTCTCAGCTTAGAGCCGAGATTGCTTCAGTACATTCTCAAATGAGGAAATTTGATGTCTCAAAGATTGAAAAGGCGCAGAGAGAACATGACATCATCTTTGAAGAGTATGCCGGCTTGAAGAGTAGAGCACAGAGCTTAGAGGCTCAAATCGTCGAGATCTCGAAGAGAATAGATGAGCTAAAGGAGAGGCTTGAAGCTGCCAGAAAGAAGGTTAAAAGACTTGATAGAGTTAAGAGGATACTAGAGATAGCCCGGGAGATTCGGCAGTCATACAGAAGCATCCAGCCGAAGCTTAGGAGAGACTTCATCCTTTACTTAGAAAGAACCATCCAGCAGATTCTTGATGAGCTAGCTGGCGGAGACTCATCTCTACAGGTGAGAATAGATGAGAACTATACTCCCATCGTGGAGGGAGAATCCGGATATCGAAGAAACGTTCAAAATCTTTCAGGAGGAGAGAGAACCATGCTTGCCTTCGCTTACCGCTTAGGAATAGCGCAGCTCCTCATGCAGTGGAGAACTGGACGTGGACTTCAACTTCTCCTCCTAGATGAACCCACTGAGAGTCTTGGAAGAGAAGACGGATCAATCAACAGACTTGCTGAGTCTCTTTCAAGGCTGAAGACGGTTGAGCAGATAATCGCTGTTACTCACAGCGAGGAGTTTGCTGATAAAGCTGACCACGTCATATGGCTGAACAAGAAGGATAATCAGAGCATCGTTTCTTCATAAAGAATAAATGAATGATATGCGGTCTATCATATTTTCTCATCAAAATAGTCAGCGAAGCAGATATTCCTCCTTTATGGCTGAGTGAAAAGGCATAAGTTGACTTCTACACATATAGTTTTGAGGAAAATATTCGAGATGAAAAGGAATCATGATTAAAGTTGGATGTTGTGGATATCCAGTTGGGAGGAAAAGGTATCAGGAGATCTTCAGCCTCGTCGAGATAAACAGAACCTTCTATGAGATTCCCAAGATCTCCACCATAGCTAAATGGAGGAGGGAAGCTCCGAAGAATTTTGAATTCACGGTTAAGGCGCACCAGAGCATCAGTCACGAACATAAGCTGAGACTCGCCGAGACTATGGAAATATTTGAGACTATGAAGGAGATCTGCGGGGAACTTGAAGCGAAGATACTCCTAATCCAGACCCCGGCGTCCTTTAAGCCTGAAAACCTAAAGACAGCTGAGGAATTCTTTAGAGGAATCAAAAGGGACGACTTGATAATAGTTTGGGAGACCAGAGGGCCATCATGGGAAAAAGAGGAGATCCGTGAAGAATTAAGAATGATTCTTGAAAGCCTGGATGTGCCGCATGTAACTGACCCCTTCAGAACATTACCTGTTTACTCCGGGAAAATTGCCTATCTAAGACTCCACGGACTTGGATCTAGAATGTACTACTATCAGTACAGCGACGAGGAACTTCTGAATCTACGAGACATAGCTGGATCTTTAGAGACCAAAGAGAGGGAAGTCTACGTGCTCTTCAATAACCTTTCAATGTTTGAGGACGCCTATAGATTCCAATCATTCATCAAGACCGGAGAATTCCCTCCGCTATCGCTACGCGGCTTGGAATCTATTCGAAACCTATTGGGTAGAATACGCTACCCGGTGAAAAAGAGCGACTTGACGAGAAGAATCGGCTGGAGACTCATAGAGGTAGAAGGCAAGCAAATAAGAATCGAAGAACTTCTTAAGGGTATCCCATCGAAAACCTACAAAAACGCAGATGAAATCCTCGAAGAAATAGGAACCTAAACGATCAGAATTCAGATCTCTTCATTTTATAAACTTTATAAAGATTTTTCTCTGCCAAGGGAAGATCTAAAATTCCGGGTTTAGTTCAATCTTTACCAGAGCTTAAACGGCAGACTGTCCATGTACTCGTTTAGCGACTTTATCACCGTTCCGCTTGACGCTCTATATTTCATCGCTCTTACAAGCGCCGAGGCAAGTTCAAGAGTTGTTACTACTGGAATATTAAATTCGACGGCTAATCTCCTAATGGTATATTCATCCTCTCGAATCTCGTCTTCAACCGAGTTGCCGGATGGTATATTAATCACTAGGCTTATTCTTCCATTAGTGAGGTAATCCAGAATATTCGGCTTCTTCTCCGGGCTCTTAACCTTGTGCAGGATGGTTACTGACTTTAAGCCAGCTTTTCTGAAGACATCAGCCGTATGTTCAGTTGCGTAGATCTTGAAGCCCATTCCCTCCAGCGTCTTAGCCAAGGGGACAACCTCCCTCTTCATGCGCTCCCCGCCAACAGTTATAAGAACTGAGCCTCCATCATTCGGGAGCTTAAACTCCGCTGAGAGCAAAGCCTTCAAGAAGGCATCGGCGAAGTTCTCCCCTAGGCAGGCAGCCTCACCAGTGCTCAGCATCTCAACTCCGAGTACGGGATCGGCGCCTGTCAGCCGCATGAAGCTGAACTGGGGAACCTTTACCCCAACATGCTTGATAGGCGGAGGATTCAAGACGCCGATCTCCCTGAGGGATCCGCCGAGTATCACGGCCGTCGCAACCTCGATTAGGTTTATTCCTCTAGTCTTACTTACGTAAGGAAGCGAGCGGGAAGCGCGAAGATTACATTCAATAACGGATACCTCCTCATTCTTAACGAGATATTGAATATTGAAGGGTCCCTTAATCTTCAAAGCCCTAGCGATCGCCCGCGTGTAATCCTCAATCTTCTTGATAACCTTGCTACTTAGCGTCAGTGGAGGTATACTCATCACAGCGTCTCCACTATGCACACCTGCCTGCTCAACATGCTCAATGATAGCGCCTATAAGCGTGTCTTCGCCGTCCGATACTCCATCAACCTCAACCTCCTTCGCCCCTTCGATGAACTTGGAGATGACCACCGGATGCTCGGGGGAGACTTTTGTAGCCAGCTCGAGGTAATCCCTTAGCTCCCTGCTGTTATAGGCAACGCGCATCGCGTATCCAGAGAGTACATAGCTCGGCCTTATCAGGACGGGGTAGCCTATGTTTTCAGCGAACCTTTCAGCATCCTCAATGGTTGTTAGCTTGCTCCATTCCGGCTGCGGGATTCCAAGATCATCGAGGAGAGCGCTGAACTTAGATCTGTCCTCAGCCAAGTCGATGCTTCTGCTAGAGGTACCCAGCAACCTAACTTTCGCCCGGCTTAGCTTCAGAGCTAGATTGTTCGGTATCTGCCCACCTACGCTCACGATAACTCCTAACGGCTTCTCCTTCTCGTAAATATCCAAGACCCTCTCAAAGGTTAGCTCCTCGAAGTAGAGCTTATCGGAGATATCATAATCCGTTGAAACGGTTTCCGGGTTGTAATTCACCATTATGGCTTCATCTATTCCCCGCCTCTTTAAGGCCCATATCGTGTTCACTCCGCTCCAGTCGAACTCGACGCTTGACCCGATCCTGAAGACTCCCGCGCCTAAAACTATCACCTTCTTCTTTCCGCGGGAGTCAAGCTGGATATCGTCCTCATCTCCACTATAGGTCATGTATAGATAGTTCGTCTTCGCCGGCCACTCCGCTGCGAGCGTGTCTATCTGCTTAACAACAGGGATTATGCCGAACCTCTTCCTGAATCTTCTAACCTCCATTTCGTCAATGCCTAAGCACTTAGCGATCTGCGCATCAGAGAATCCTAGACGCTTAGCTTCCCTGATCACTTCTGGAGCTTCCTTATCGCTTAAGCGTAGAGTCTTAAGTCTCTTCTCCATCTCAACTATGTTCCGAATCTTGTAGAGGAACCAGGGATCTATCCCGCTTAGCTCATAGATCTTCTCTATGGGAACACCCATCTTTATTGCCTTAGCCACCTTGAAGAGCCGTTCATCAGTCGGGTTCTCCAGAGCGTCAAGCAGAGACTCTAAGGGTTCAGGTTCATCATCGTCCCCTACAACCCCCATCCTTCCAATATCAAGCATCCTGACAGCTTTTTGAAGAGCCTCCTCGAACGTCCGCCCAATAGCCATGACTTCCCCGACGGACTTCATCTGCGGGCCGAGATGAGGATCCACATTTCTGAACTTCCTTAAGTCCCACCTCGGAATCTTTACGACAAGGTAGTCAAGTGCAGGTTCAAAACAGGCAGTTGTGATGCCCGTAACCTTATTAATGAGCTCCGGGAGAAGGTAGCCGATTGCGAGCTTCGCAGCGATATACGCAAGTGGGTAACCAGTAGCCTTACTCGCCAACGCTGAGCTCCTAGACATTCTAGCGTTAATCTCGATCGCCCTATACTCTTCGGATCTTGGATGTAACGCCCATTGAATATTACATTCGCCGATTATACCTATGCTCTGAACAGCCTTTATCGACGCCGACCTGAGCAGATGATACTCGCGGTTAGTCAATGTTTGAGAGGGAGCGACAACTATTGAGTCTCCTGTGTGAACCCCCATAGGGTCGAAGTTCTCCATATTGCATACGGTTAAGCAATTGTTCTCTGAGTCACGCATAACTTCATACTCGACTTCCTTCCACTTTCCAATATACTCTTCAACGAGAACCTGTGTGATCATGCTCTGTGCAAGAGCCCTGCTGACTATCTCCTTAAGCTCGCGTCTGTTGTGAGCAACTCCGGATCCCCTTCCCCCAAGTGTGTAAGCGACTCTCAATATAACTGGGAAGCCAAGTTCATCGGATATTTTGAGAGCTTCCTCAACTGAAGTGGCGGACATACTTCTAGGCACGGGGATCCCGGCTCTCATCATAGCTCTTCTAAAGAGCTCCCTGTCCTCAGTCTCCTCTATAGCCTTTATCGGGGTTCCGAGAACCTTAACGTCATACTTCTCTAAGATTCCTCTCTTTGCCAGCTGAACCCCGCAGTTGAGGGCAGTCTGACCTCCGAAACCGAGCAATATGCCATCTGGTCTTTCCTTCTTTATAACTTCCTCAACGTACTCGACGGTTACGGGTAACAAATAAACTTTCCCAGCTAGGCGGGGATCCGTCTGTATTGTTGCAATATTTGGATTGACAAGCACGGTTTCTATACCCTCCTCGCGTAGAGCCTTGAGACACTGACTGCCCGAATAATCGAATTCCGCAGCCTCGCCGATCTTTATAGGCCCGCTTCCCAGAACTATGACCTTCCGCACCCATTCATACTTCGGCACTTCCAGATCACCTCATCATTTCTATGAATAAGTCGAAGAGAAACTCCGTATCGTATGGTCCAGGAGAAGCTTCCGGATGCCACTGCACGGCGAAAACCCTGCCGTTTCTATGCCTTATCCCTTCAACAGTCTTGTCATTCGCGTTTATGAACCAGACTTCGAGACCCGTCTCCTTAAGCGATTTTTCATCCGTCGCGTATCCGTGATTCTGAGTTGTAATGTAGCATCTTCCAGTCTTCAAGTCATAAGCGGGCTGATTCTGAGAACGATGCCCATACTTCAGCTTGTACGTGTCTCCGCCAAGAGCAAGCGAGATTATCTGATTCCCTAGGCATATACCCATAACTGGCATTCCCTCATCGATAAGCGAAGCCGTCGCTTCAATCGTCTTCCTAGACATCTTTTTAGGGTCTCCGGGACCGTTACTTACTAGGACCCCGTCAGGCTTGTACTCCATGATCTCTTCGGCTGAAAAGGTATATGGCACACGGATAACTTCCATCTTCCTCTTCAGGAGGCTTCTCACAATTCCTGCTTTAACCCCGCAGTCGATTAGAACTATTCTGCCTCTATCTCCGGCTCTATGCCAGACTGGCTCCTTTATCGTTACCTCGCTGACCAAGTCTCTCTCATTGGGATCCGGAACATACCTCACTTCCTTAACTAATTGTTCAACATCTGGTTCATCGCCTCCCTCACAGACCTCCAGTATTCCAAGCATGACTCCCTTTTCCCTAAGCTTCTTGGTAAGCCTTCTAGTATCGATGTTGCAGATTCCCGGTATCCCCTCACTTCTAAGCCACTCATCCAGCGTCCTCTTAGAAGTCCAGTGATACGGTGTTCGGCAGAGCTCCTGAATAACCAAACCTTTCACTTTGATCCCTATAGATTCGAAGAATACGGGGACGCCGTACTCATTAAGCGTATATTCTGGAACCCCATAGTTTCCAATAAGCGGATATGTTAAGGTCAGTATCTGACCGTGATATGATGGGTCAGTTAAAGATTCAGGGTAACCAACCATCGAGGTTGAGAAGACAACTTCCCCGGAGATCTTTCCCGGGGATCCGAAACCATCACCTAAAAAGACAGTGCCGTCTTCTAAGACAAGCGCGGCCTTACCGACGTTTCCATGACAGTCTTCGTTCTTCAAGCAACCCTCCCCAAAAATCAGAGGACTCAAATTTAAACGTTACGTTTCTCGGGGGAGTCTTTTAGGAGCTTCCTAACCTCCTCATCCAGCAGCCTCTCAGCCTCATCCAGCCTACTCCGTCTCTCACGTAGCCACTTTCTAGAATCATCCAGCAGCCTCCAGCGTTCCCGAATCATTCTCTCATTCTCTCTTTTGGAGGGGCCTCCCCTCACGGCATGAGCTTCAACACATCTGGAGAGGTCAAGCGCATGTTCAAGATCCTCCTTGTTTACGGTTATCGGTGAACCAGTCGCTGCCTTTGCCGCCTCCATCAGGATTTCCGGGGTAATATTAATGAATGATCTATCCTTCTCCAAAAGCTTCTTAACGGCCATTCCAAC
Source organism: Candidatus Bathyarchaeota archaeon (assembly GCA_021158305.1). GTDB lineage: Archaea > Thermoproteota > Bathyarchaeia > Bathyarchaeales > DTEX01 > B63. The sequence goes on along the minus strand of JAGGUU010000151.1, from coordinate 164 downwards.
TATTCTATGGGCCGTCCTGAATGGAACATTATATTTTCGGACAAGCATGTTAGCAACCTCAGTTGCGGCTAAGAAAGATAATTCATCCTTAAACAATGCTGTTGATCGTACATTAATATTCAAAATAACATTCGAGAGCATTCCTAGACAATGTTGCATAGTCT
>JAGGUU010000084.1 GCA_021158305.1 Candidatus Bathyarchaeota archaeon | reverse complement strand
TAGAACTAGCTGGCTTAGATGCGAGCTTCTTCCCCGAGTGGTATGAACCTGGCCAAATAGTTGGATACGTAACGGATGATGCTGGAAGAAAATATAATATACAGCCTGAAACGCCCGTTGTTGTAGGTGGACACGATACACAATTCGCGATAGTGGGATCGGGAGCTAAACCTAGCGAGGCCATACTCTCAAGTGGTACATGGGAAATTCTTGCGATCAGAACTGAATCCTTCAAGCCTACTCGAGCTGGCTTTGAAGGCGGCTTAATAATCGAGGCTGATGTTCAAGACGGATTATGGAATCCTCAAATGCTCATGATAGGCTCAGCTGTTCTAGAATGGATCCGGGAAAAATTCTTTCACGAAGTAAAGCGAGGAGAATATAAGGATATGATTAAAGAGGCATGCGAAGCTCCCCCCGGAGCAAACGGCATAACATTCATACCAAGCTTCGTTAGAGAAAGCGGTCCAATCAAAAAATATAACACTTTAGGCTCGATTCTCGGCTTGACATTACAGGCTTCACGCGGCCGAATATACCGCGCTGCACTTGAAGGTTTATCTGTCCAGCTTTCAGAAGCACTTCGAATCTTAAGTGAATCAACGGGGTTTCATCCATGCGGGATACGAGTTGTTGGAGGAGGATCCAAAAACGCCCTGTGGAACCAGATAAGAGCTAACATTACTAGCTTACCAATTTCCGCTAATATGCAAGGGGAAGCTACGGCTTTAGGAGCATCAATAATAGCCTTCATCGGCATAGGGAAATATTCCTCCATAGCGGAAGCTTGGAGAAATATTCCCTCCGAAGAAGAAAAATATGAACCAGACATGAACAGAAGTCTATATGATAAGATTTATAGACGCTATATGAAAGCCCTAAAAAGCCTAAAACAATTCTACGAAGAATACTAGAACCAGTATATACATGCAAAAAAGTTGTTTATTATTCCTCTTAATTTTGCATTCAATTCTTCTCTCGATCATAGAGAGAGTATTTTTACTTTTACACCATTGGCTATTTCGGGAAGCTTCTAAAGATCTTGCTGGAGAGCATGGAAAAGTTTCACCCTTAATCCCCCCGGCGTCTGATGCTGTTATTTGAATATTCTCTTTATGCCTGGAATCTTATCGAAATCCTTATCGTTAGAGTATATCTCACGTATGCCCATCCGGTTCATTTGCGCAGCTATCACGAGGTCATCCCAGAATCTCCAGTTCAGACGATGCTTCAAGCAAAGTTCTCTAGCCTCTACGAAATCGATGAATACGGTGTCTATCTTAGACAGATTTGGAAGTGATCTGAGGAAGCCTAGAAAACTCGGTATCACATCGTCTCTTCTTCTCCATTTAAGATAGCCGCAGACTTGCGATATAACCAAGGTCGACGTGGCGGCTTCCTCTCCTCCCTCAATCCTCTCTATTATCTCGGATGCTATATCTCCGTACTCCGGGTCCTCCGCCATGTGATAAACAAAGACGTTTGAGTCTATAAATCTCAAGAGAGATCCCTGCCGAAGGCCCCCTCAACCTCTTCAATCTCAACCTTAAATGGACCGATAATCCCTTTGATGTCCTCAGCTTTTACAGTATCCACAGGCTTCAGGATTATCGTTCCATCCTTAACTGAGAGACGCAACCGATCTCCCACGCGCAGACCTAAAGCCCTTCTGATCGATACGGGGATCGTTATTCTGCCCTTCTCCCTTAAAGAGACAATCATCAAATCCCACCATTTAAGATACTCTTAAAAGTGGGATATAAAAATTCCCATCAATAAGCATCAAAAATCCGCTGAAATAAAGTATGCTCTCCATACGAGAGCGAAAACGCCTTTTAAACCCTGAGAACCCTTCACTCTTGATGGGGATGTTCGGAAGGAGAAAGAAGAGGCAAAGAAGGTTGATGAGAAGCCTTCGCCGCAGAGAGTGAAACATCGAGTACTAGTCGTCATTCTAGGTGTCGACGGCTCCGGAGCGGGTAGGGGCTTCTATAAGAGGGGCAGGATGCACATCGCTGTCTTCGGCTTCCCTGGCACGGGAAAGTCAACGTTCCTCCTGAACCTCATCAAGCGGAGCGGGAGACACTGCCAAAAGGATCGGAGAGATTGAAGAAGCGACCGGTAAGCTACAGACGAGTGTGACTATGGATTTCTGGAGATGCATTACACTGCCTGATAGAAATCTTCATCATTTATTTTTTCATTCTCCATGCCTTTACAACTTCTGCTATTGCAGGGAATCCTTCCACCGTGACTTGTATGGCTCGATGTCTATGAGTATAATGTATGAGTTTGGGCTTGCTGATTCTTCTACCGATGCATATAATTCTTTCCCCAACAATTCTTTCCTTCATGCTGGCTCCACCCTTTCTTCTTCCCAGAGCTCTGCTAATAATTCGTTTACCAGTCCGAAGTCTAGCCGCAGAGCGTCAGCGATCTCGTCTGCGTATGCTCTGTCTCTTTTCTTTAGAAACTCGAGAATCTCCTTTTTGGCTTGTTCCCTGCTAACATTTCTGATCTTTACTACTTCTAGTCCTTTGATTGTTTCAGCGTAGCTGAGTATCGCGTCTCTGATCGCGTCTGCCTTGCTACATCCAAGTTTTTCTGTGATCTTTTCTAGGGCTTCTCGGACGGTATCGTCTAGCTGTACAGGGTAGACGTATCTTTTACGCCGCATAGATGTATAAGAATGTATAACATCGTATAAACCTTTCTTTCTTAAAAACATCCTCAGCCTTCTAGTTTTGATCCGCATTTTCAGACAGAATTTAGAGCCACATTGAATTCTAGCATCATCAAGACCGACCTAAGAAAATTGTTATTCCTTCAGCCGCAATTTCAAAAATCTCCATTAGCCACATCCACATTATAAAGAGATATATATGTGAGTTCGACGGCATCATACTCTTCAGAAAGCGAAAGTAGGTCGCAGGTGTATCCGTTGATGGGGCCGGTGGGATTTGAACCCACGACCTCGCGAGCCCCAGTCGCGAATCTTAGACCAGGCTGGACCACGGCCCCTTAATAATCAAGTTATTTTTGGATTCGCCTGTAAATATATTCTTTGCTGATTCTCTTAAATTATGGAAAAAATATATGAGGGTGGAGATTAGATTCGAGTTTAAATCATTTTTCTCGAGTGATGCCGGCTCATGAATATATGCCTCGAATTCGATGGATACTTAGGGAGGGACATGAAGTATCTTCCTCATGGGAATGCTTGATTTGGTAGCTGAGTGATGATGAGCTCGATGTTGGAGAGACGTGGAGTTTTAACGAGGACTATTCCCCTCCTGATCTTCGGCATATCCATCTTCATACTTTATCTGTTCTTCGTCGATTTCTCAAAGATAGCTGAGGTATTCAGGGAGATTGACCCGTACATTTTCGCGGCGTCCATTCTAGCTTCAATCTTCGACGTCGTGTTCTTCACTTTAACGTGGCATATTCTCCTCAAGACGCTCTCCGTGAAGACGAAATTCTCCAAGTCTATCGCGTATGTGCTCATTGGAAATCTCGTTGACATAATAGTTCCAGCCGAGTCCGTGAGCGGCGAGGCTTCAAAGATTTTCTTAATGAAGAGAGATGGAGAAGATGTGGGGAAAGTTACGGCGACGCTTATTGTGCAACGCGTTTATGGAATGATACTGCATGCCGCCACATTAGCCGCCGCATGCATCTACATGATCGCAACGAACTATCCGTTGCCGAGTCTTGTAGTCTACTTTGTCAGTGTAACCCTCGGATTAACCATGCTCTTCCTCGCATTAATCGCCCTAGCGTGCCTAAAGAAGAATCTCGCGTGGAAATTTCTAAAAGCGGTCTTATGGGTCGCCGAACGCTTAGTTCCAAGCAGATTTAACATTAAAGAATGGAGTAGATCCGTGGAGCATGCGTTGAACACTTTTTATTTGTCCCTCTCCAACCTTGCGAAGAAGCCGTCAAGGATATTAATATCGATTCTCTCCTCGACCACATCATGGATCTTCTGCCTTCTAGTTTCTCAGACAGTCTTTATCTCCCTCGGCTATAGCATACCATTCATCATAGTTG
>JAGGUU010000122.1 GCA_021158305.1 Candidatus Bathyarchaeota archaeon | reverse complement strand
CAGACGACCATCCCGTAAACTATGGCCGTTGGCGTCAGACGCAACCGGCATCACCACGGCACCCAGTCCCAGAGTGAGGTATCATCTGGCAACATTGAGGTGCTGTAGAAGAACTGAACCCTGTATTTTCCGACGCCGATCCCCTTTCTTCTCTCTGTCGAGATATATTTGTGACTTTGTCCTAATATGTGAAAAGCTCTTAAGTGTCTTAAGGACGTTTTCTAAGTAGGTGGATGTGGGAACGTTGGATCATCTTGCTTAAGAGCAGGGCTGTCAAATATCTTCTTTACATCGCATTGGCGATAGCGATTTCATCGACATGTGTCGCGCTGTATTTCTATGCCGTTATACAGCTTTCAATTAGGATTAGTAGACCGCCTCCAATCGGCGGAATCCGAATACAGACTCTGTTTACTACTTGGGCTTACACGGCATTGGGTTCGTGGATATTTATAGCCGCAACCCTCGCCTTCAAAGGCATTGTGAAGCATCTCTGGTGTAAGAACAAACTCGATTACGAAGTCTTCAAGCTTTTGGTTAAGATGCGCGGCTCCCCTACAAGGGTTAGGATTCTGAGATTGCTAGAGAAACCTATGAACAGGCTTATGCTGGCGAGAGAGCTTAAGTTGGATTGGAAGGCGATTGATAGGCATATAGAAGTCCTCGAAAAGAAAGGCTTGATCCAGAGACTTGGGATGAAGAGAGGGCGAGGAGAACTCTATATTCTTACTGATATGGGAAGAACCGCCTTAGAGCTTCTGGAAAAGCTTAACGCGTTGCAGGCATACATGAATACCTCGGCCTCGTCCAATTAGATGCTGGACGCGATCCTCAGTAACTCCTTGATGGGTAGATATGCTTGGAGGGTGTAGGTGTAGTTGCCTTGCCGCCAGATGAGTATCGCCGGATATCCGTTCGCGGATTCCATCCCATACCCAAGATTGCCATCAACCTCAATCTTCTTGATTGGTCTAGCAAGACTAGAGGGCGTTACAGTTGTGATCCTCTTAATCGTAACATTATCCTTTACCTCTGTGTAAGTTATTGTTATCGGGTTGTTTGTCTTGCTGGTTGTTGCTTTAGGAAGGCTCCTCTCCTCAACGAGTAGAAGTATTTGGATATCCTTCTTGAAGAGGGGAAGTTTCTGTAGCTTAGGATTTCTGAAAAACAGGGTTACCGTTTTTCCCTTAACTCTAACTTGGTAAAGCGTTGTGCCGCAAGGAAGATTGGATGGAAGCAGCCGAATTCCTAGTAGTTGCTCAGCCTCTTCAAGAGTCACAAGCGATCCCGTTTCTTCTAAGGAGATAGGTGGAGCGATTATGGAAATCTCATTAGTGGCCATAAAACTAATTTTTGAAGAATACCCGGTTCTATCATTCAATATATCATTTAAGGCCACGGTTGCGAATGCAAGCAATACGATTATTAAGAGAGTCGAGAGCAGTAGACCAGTTTTACTAGGCATCTCACGTTACCGAATCGGTAAGCAACGTGTGATATACATAGGATTTATTCCGAATATCTAGTTCTGGACAGTGAAAGTTTCTTGTTCATGATTTTAGAACAGCGTAAGGCTTATGCATGGTTAAAGCTTGAAACGTAATAGGTGAAATGGAAGAAGTGAAGTGGCTTATAGTAGTCGTCTCAATTGCGGCCATTCTTCTGCTCATATTCGGCATAACGAACCTATTAACAATATGGGAAGCAGCTGAAGGAGCACGCTCCCTTCCATCTAGCTGGAAGGACGCAGTTAATCTCGTTTTAGAAAAGGCATCTAGTGTTGAGGTCAGGAATGTAACGGGGCATGTTATAGCGTATTTTAACCGCGGTGAACCTGGATTCGATGCGGCGGTGAACCTGGTTAAAAACGCTGAGGTAATCCGTCAGCAACCGAAAAAGGTTCTCATGGAGGGCAGGACGGTCGAGGTAACGATACCATATCCATGGGGCATATTCCTAGACTTCAGGCTTGGCGGCGGGGTCTCAATCGAGTTCGACTATTTACCCGATGGCAGAATATGGTTCGAAACCGAAGACTTCATCTACGAGGTGATAACGAGAGAGGAGGATGCACAAACATGGAGTCGATTGATAGCGTCTTCGACTACTATTGCTAAATGCGGCAATCTCCCCATGCCAGTATTCCCACCCGAAAACGGAGACCTATCCCTCAAAATCTACGAAAACGCCACATGCAAGAAACTGTAAAATATGTTATGACGATTAATTATTTTGACCGATACTCAAGTACCGAACAATCCTACAAGGGATCAACCAAAGGTCTCAGAACAAACTCCGATCCCAGTACGCGTAAAACGTATTACACTCTAATGTATGAAAACGATGAAAAACCGATATGTTACGGTCTTAGAAAAGTCTTGTTTCCCTCATTGAAACGAAAAAGCCTTATTTTCTAAACATCACTATAAATGGACGACATAAACTCGCTTTAGAGGTGATCGAGATGCGCTTTTCACGTTTAGCTGATTATTTCTTCTATTTTTTCGGGGTTCTCTTAATATTTGTAGGCTTGTCTACCGGTAACATGCCCGCGTTCTTACTCGGAATTTTTATGGCATCCCCGATGCTATTAAAATGGGCCACGCGAAAAACAGCCAAACATAAAGAGCCTGAAAATGAAGCCCGAGCCCTATCACCTGACATCCTATCACTTATCTTTAATGAGAAGGAAAAGCGCGTAGTCGAAGCCCTTATCAAATCATCCAAGCCGCTAAGGTTAAGCGAGATCGCGACTACCACTGGTTTAAGTAAGGT
>JAGGUU010000071.1 GCA_021158305.1 Candidatus Bathyarchaeota archaeon | reverse complement strand
GCTGATACTCTTTTTGCCCTTGTCAGTTTTAATGCGTGATTTACGGTGTTTATTACTCCGCTGTGTGCGCATCCCGTGAATACTACTATGCTCTCATCGCTCAGCCTAACTATTAAGCCTATATCATCCAGAAGCTCATCCTCCCTGAACTCTCCATCCTTAACCGTATAGAAGCCTCTTACCTGCTCGAACTCGAAGACCCTCGCTATCTCACCAGTCGTCATGACGTTCTCCGCCACAGTAACAGGGTTTCTTGATAGTATAAGCAGGCCTCCACGCTCCTCAACCATCCTCCTAGAGAATGGAGGGCCAGTATACGTTAGTTTCTTCAGCCCTAAACTTGGAAGTATCGCATACTTCGGGTAGAACAGTTCTGGATGAGCGATTACTGGGATAGGCTTATCTATCTCGGATAGAACCTTAAGGAGGCCGCCGCTATGATCATAATGGTTATGCGTTATTACAACAGCATCTACACGGCTGAGATCAACATCCAATTCCCTGCAATTCCTGAGTAACGCATCCCCAGTATAGCCAGTATCCAAGAGTATCCGACTAATAGAACCCTCAGACTCCACCTCTATTAGGAGGCTCAACCCATTCTCAGCGAAGATCGGCATCTCCTTAAAGGTCATATTATCAACGAGAACAGTAACCATAACAGATGTGGAACCCAACACAACACACCCCAACCAAATATAAACCAACAAAAATTTATCTCTATCCATAAATTAGACGGATCATCCTCCACGTCAAAAATGCTAATTAACGTACAGATCTCCACATGCTTTATATACATTTTTTCCGCAACGCAAGGAGAGACGCAAACATAAGTTCGCCAATCCATCCTTGAAAAATTAAATTTAAGGATACGCTGAATTCTTCTTTCGCAAAGTATAGAGCCATATGGCTTGATATCCTATTGATAGCAAACTCGATTAGAAATAAGGGGCAAATGCATTCATTTGATGAGCATCTTGAACAACCATCTGAATCCCAGAATCTCGACGGAGCTCTTAACTATCTCTTTCACCGCATGTCTCATGGCGTCCACGCTTATCTGATAATCTGATATTCCCTCTTCACTCTCAGCGTACTTGTATCCTCTTATTATGACCGCCGGAATTCCCTCATCTGTTTGACCCATCAGCAGAGCTGAAGCACAGGCGATCTCATCGGCTACGCAGTCCACCCCGCCGAACTTCGGCTTGCCGTAAAGGTCCGGATCACCGAAACCTCTATGGATGACCTCTATGCCCGAGGAGCCCCTCGCAAAATCCAGAGATCCAAGCGAGATCCACATCTCCGTGTCAGTTATGACAACTGCAACCCTCCTTCCAGTCAGCTCCTGAATTCTACGCCTAATCTCCCGTGCATACTTGTCCATATTCCTAGGCGGAATACTCACCACGCCCTCCGGATGATTCGAGGAGTCCAAGCCCGCATCGCTGTAGATCTGCTTCCCCCTTCTTACGATGAGAGTGTAAGGAGCCTTCTTTATAGCCTCGTAGGCTCCCGCAATATTCCTCGAGATCTTATCTATTCTGATCACGCCCTTCTCAATGAGCTTTGCAAATGGAAGTATGAAGAGAACCTCATCGCTGTTGTCTAGAACAGCTTGGATGAAACGTGGATCCCCTCCAGTCTTCTCCGCTATTCCAAGCGCCCTCTTTGACGGCTTAACCTCATCCAGCCGAATTAGAAATCCATACGCTTTCGAGACAACCTTGCTTGTTACTACAAGGACATCACCGTTTCTTATGCCGCCAGCTTCTGAGGAAGCTGCATCTATCACTAACCTCGCCAAATCGTCTCCCGGCTTAACCTCCGGAAGCCTTAAACCATACAATTCAACCTTCAAGTCCCTCTCCCTCATCAACATCCAATCACGTCAGTATATAATAATGCGGATTATCGCGTTGTAAAATCGAGTTGACAGAGTTTACTTGGCTTGAGTGGAAATCTAATGAAGCAATATGCAAATCTGGAAGTTAAATATCCTTACTTTTTCGTTGAACTAGACATTCGTGTATACCTCTATTTTCAGGCTCTTTGCTGCTTGGATGGCCCTATCCTCAATGTATGGCGTGACAACAAGCAGCCTAGAGGGTTTTCTTCCAGTTTTCATCTCGTAAAGCTCGGCCTTCCTCTTGAAGGAGTATAGATCTGAAGAGTCAACGTGAGCTTTAACCTCGATGAGGATAACCTTCTCGTCGCGAACCGCCACGTCAACTTCAACTTGGCTCGGATAGCCGAAAACCATTCCCTCCTCGTCGTAAACCGTCCACCTCTCAATCTTTAATCCAAACTCCTTCTCTATCAGGCCTTTCAAGCCAGCTCTGAATGCCTCTTCTGTGATGAGACCCCATCTAGCTCCAAGCGCTGAGATATGCCTCTCAATAAGCTCGAAGCCCCTATTCATATCCTCCCTAAGCTTAGCAATCTCCGCATCATACCTCTGGAAGCCCCTGATCATATCCTCTCTGAGTTTGGCTATTTCCTGATCGTATCTCCGAAATCCCCTATTCATATCCTCTCTGAGTCTGACAATCTCCGCATCGTATCTTTTGAATCCCCTGTTCATATCCTCCCTAAGCCTATTCATATCCTCCCTTAGTTTGATGAGTTCCTCCTCATGCCTATCCAGCCTCGTTAAGATCTGGTCTAAGCCGATTAAGCCAGCGACGGCGTACCTGAACTCCTTATCCTTTTCCAGTAACCTAAGAAATTCTTCCTTAATGCTCAATCCTAACTACCGGGAATGCCTTGGAATGTCGATTATAAAAAAGTTGCTGTATATTATATGCTAAGAGAGTCGGCGTCCCTCAGTTATTAACGTACAGTATGCCTCTAGGTCTCATTGTTCGATTTCTTCAAATTCTGAAGAGGATCCCTATCTTTCATACTGTTATGATTAGGGCTGAGATGATCATTACGAGGCTTGAGCTTCCAGATGTTAATTAAGACCCTTCCTTAGTAGATTCCATGGTAATTCGGATGATTAACTTTTTTTATAACTAACCGTCCGTTTCAGCATTTAAAGCTTCACGGGCGGCTTTCAGCCAGCGATGAAGCAACTACATCGAGAGTTAAACGACTATTTTCCAAGCGGATAAGCATCCAACGGCCGCTTGGAAACCCATCTTTTACCATCCTGAAAACCCAAAACACAGCCTTCACTCGAGATAGGATCAATAATGTTCATGAAGAAACATCAGAAGCTAACCAAAATTCCTAGTCTTGTCCGATTCGTTTCTCTTTTTTCTCTTCAACTACGTTTTTCGTGGATACCTCTTTGATTAATGGCTCTTCTCTTCCGCCTTCTATCTCTATCTCCGCGTTTGGATATTGTTGCTGAAGCTGCCTTTTAAGCGAGTTTACATCTGTATCTTTTCCAGCCTTAACTCTAATTTTTGTTCCTTCCGGGGTCTGAACAACGCTTATGGAGTATCCACTTCCGGAAAAATCATCAAAAGACAACTCAAAATCATCGAAGAAGTTTCCAAATAAATCATCTATAATGCTTCGTTTTCTTTTATGAGACATATATTCTCCCTCTCAAATTTTTAGATTGCAGCCCCCTAAAAATTAACTTATCGCCGCTTTGAATGATGCCTTGCAATCTGCAACACTCATGTAGCATGCTGGAGGAATCCTCAGTTCCGCCAAGAATCCTTCAAACAAAAATATTACTTTATGCAGCAAAAAGAATCATTATATGCGGCAGTACGTGGATCCTTAAGGGCGCTGAAAAAATGAGAAACGACGTTGAGAAATGGCTTAAGAAGCATGGTGAAGAGTTTCTTCGAAGCATAGGGATTAAAAGGGGTCAAAGAGTATTAGATTTTGGATGCGGCTCAGGCAATTACACTATTCCAGCGGCTTTAATCGTTGGAAGAGAAGGGAAAGTTTACGCTTTAGATAAGGAGAGTCAAGGCTACTGGCCGAGTGAAGGATTAAATAAGTTAATTCGGAGAGCTAAGCTCCGACGGTTAGAAAACATAGTGGTGATGAAGACCTCTGGAG
>JAGGUU010000191.1 GCA_021158305.1 Candidatus Bathyarchaeota archaeon | reverse complement strand
TTAATACATTCCTCTTAGTTATTTTTCACAATTCTAATGGTGTTTCTGAGACTTAAGAGGGGACGATTCCATTGATAATCCTTAACCAGACGGGCTTCAGCCTTATTCTGAAGATCCAGCGCATCTAACTATGTTAGAATAAAAATGTGGAACTGAGATAATTATAGGGATATGTCACAGATTTTCGGTGAAAGGATTGACGTGAAGATGTCTCGGCGTTAATATTTTGAATGCTTCAGCATAATCTACGCCGATATTTTTCCCCACTTCTTTTCCATAAGCCCTTAGTAAACTTGACACTCTCTCTGCATCTTCTATCTGAGTCTTATGTGCAAGAATCGCTTTTATCTTTAGATTGATCGTTTCTGAAATATCAATATAGGTATTCGGTCTATGAGTGAAGAAAAAACATATATGTGGAACATAGAATGGCTTTAATCCTTCTCTTATATGCTCCGGATTTACATGTGGAAATGGGCTGAATAAGACCGCCTCTGCAGCCATGAGACCTGTATATCTATGATCTGGATGCACCTCATAGGGAAGCCAAGGGTCATTAGTCATAACTACATCCGGCCTGATTTCCCTTATTAATCGAATCAATTTGCCTCTAAGCTCTAAGCTTGGATAAAGTTCACTATCTCGATAATTAAGCCATATGAGCCTTTTCACTCCCAATATTTCGGCAGCTCTCTCCTGTTCCTTAACTCTTATAATGGCGAGTTTTTCAGGCCAAAGGTCCTGCTTAAATGTTCCAACCCTGTCGTCGGTGAGAGTTACATATACAACTTCACAGCCTTTCCTAGTTAGCTTAGCTATTGTGCCTCCCGCGCCGAAGTCAGCATCATCTGCATGAGGCTGAATGCATAGGATCTTCTTTGCCTTTTCTAAGACCTCTTCATAGGAACGTCGCGTAATCATCCTTTTGAAATAATCCTCTTGATTCAAAGTCATCTCCTCAAAGATTTAATCTCTAAAGTTTCTTAAGAAGATTAACGGTTGCTCGAGTTAACTTAGTCCACACCTTTCGGTGTTAAAAATGATGCAGTCGGCTCGCAACATTCTTCTTCAAAGCTTTTGGCTACTGGAACTATATACATAAGAGACTTCAATAGTTAAGAGGGAAATTTTAAATACTCTTTGCTTAACCAATCCCATTGGTGTTTATTTTGGGTATGAAGTTTCCAGAGGAATTTTTATGGGGTACAGCTACCTCAGCCTTTCAGATAGAGATGGGTAAAGGCGAGGTTGACCCTAACTCTGATTGGTATGTCTGGGTACATGATGAAGATAACATTCGAAACGGCTTAGTGAGCGGAGATCTACCCGAAAAAGGTCCTGGATTTTGGGAGCTCTATCCCGAAGATCTGAAGCGAGCGAAAGAAGAGCTCGGAAACAATGCTTTCAGAATGTCTATTGATTGGAGCAGAATCTTTCCCAATCCAACATGGGATATACCTGTCAAAGTCTCGTTTGATCCATACGGGAGCGTCTGTCACGTTGAAGTTTCCGAGGAGAGCATGCGGCTTCTAGATAAGAGAGCCTATCAACCTTCAGTTCAGAAGTATAGGGAGATCTTAACAGAGTGTAGAAGACTCGGTTTAACGGTTCTTTTAACATTGTATCATTGGCCTCTTCCCCTATGGATTCATGACCCAATATCTTGTAGAGATGATATTGTTCATGCTACCAAGAGGGGATGGGTCGATCAGTCAACGATTATAGAATTCTCCAAGTACGCTGCTTTCATAGCTAAGGCCTTCGGTGACCTCGTCGATATCTACGCAACTATAAACGAGCCCATGGTTGTGAGCGGAATGGGCTATCTCTACAAAGAGAGCGGTTTTCCACCAGGATTAGGCAACATCGACTTATTCATTAAGGTGTCCGAGAATCTCGCAATTGCGCATGGAATCGCCTATGAACAAATCAAAAGATGGGATCATGTTTCATCTTCGAAGTATGGCCCCGCCTACGTCGGGATAGTTCATTGCCCACAGTATTATGAGCCGTATGATAAGAGCTCCAGAGATGATGTTGAAGCTGCAAGTTTCGTAGAGTACATCCAAAATGAATGGTTTCTTAATATGATCCTAAAGGGAGACTTCGACTTGAACATTAATAGGATAATTGACCTTGAAGAGCAACGTCCATATCTGGCTAAGGGATGTGACTTCATCGGAATCAACTATTACATGAGAAACCGGATAAAGGCTACTGAGAGTAAGATTCCAGGATTTCCAGGATTCGAGATTGTTCCATGCACTGAGAACTGTACTGATATGGGTTGGGAGATCTATCCTCAGGGATTACGATACGAGCTGAATTGGGCATATAAACTTTATAGACGCCCATTGATGGTCACGGAGAATGGAATAGCTGACGCTAAAGATGAAAAAAGAAGCGATTTCCTCTTAAGCCACATACGTGAGATATACAAGGCCATCATAGAAGACGGAGTGCCTGTAAAGGGATATTTCCATTGGTCTCTTATAGACAATTTTGAGTGGGCTAGGGGATTCAAGATGAGGTTCGGGTTATATAGGGTAGACTATGAAACAAAGGAGAGAACACCGACGAAGGCAGTGCAGGTATACAAACAAATAGCAACTGCAGAATCTTCCAGTACGTGAAAAAGTCATTCGTCAGGTTAAAGAACTCGGATAAACCTCGCCTAGAAAGAATATAATCCAGTCAGTTTTGAATAGTCGAAAAACAAAACTAAAAGAGAAAATCCTTTTTAACTGAGCATCGCCAAAGTTTTTAAAGCCTCATCCTCTATGATGCACCCTATATCATCGGTATAATTCATCCTCCTTGCTACTCCCACTTCATAGCCTGGTTCCTTAAAGGCTTCTCTAGTAGGAACATATCCTATGGCATCATTAGCTAATTCACATATGAAGGTATGCTTAAGACCTGACTTCTTCTTGATGTCTAAGCCTATCTCTACAAAGATCTCTCCAGGCAGAGCTATCAAAACACCATCGCCTATTCTGAAAACCTGAATTTCAGTAGGCCTGACATTTTCTCCGCTCTCTACATACTTGATTGTGCTTCGTGCATACTGGATTAGCATCGCTATTCTAAATGCATGTGCAGCATCCTTTTCGCTAACGAGTTTTCTAAATAGATTCTCATTCTCTTCCAGCATCCTCTTTAACTCATCAATGGACGGCAAATCTACGAGTGGTATTTTGATTTCCCTACTTGCAACCTTAAGCTCAAGATCGTTTTCGGTTTCTGTTCCTAAGAAAACCTTTACAGCCTCCGCGCCTATCATATTTCCCAATCTTTTAGCTTCTTCGAATGTTCCACCGTGTCTATCGTATATGTCTTCTTTTCTTTTCTGCCTCATAACAGTCAACTTATCCAGCGGATTTATATCTCCGCAGGCACCATTAACGAATAATGCCGGAACGCCCAGATTCCTCTCCACAAAGTCCATCACAAATCCAGGGTAGTCAGCGGATATAAGAAGGTTGTCAGGGCCTAAAACTACTGCATGACACGCATAGTTTATCAAAACCGCCATAGGATTACCTGCAAGATCATCTATACGAATGATTCCAACCTCGGTGTCAACGGGGCCGCCGGGTTTACGACGGTTAATAACTATTCCTTCGACGGATCCACGGTTAAACCCTATCTTCGCCTCTTTTAGATTCCGATTCGCCGCAATGACGGCTCCCTTAATCTTTCTACTTAGAACCTTCATCCATGCATCTAGGTCAGGAATTAATGAATCCGTTATAGGTCCTGAGTGAGTATGAGTACATGTTATCATAATATTATTTCTGTCAATTCCCGTCTCAGATTCTATCAGTCTCCTAGTCTCCTCAACAAAATCTCTTTCAAGCCCTATGAGGTCACATCTTACTAAAGCTGCCTTTGTGTCCTTATCGTTAAAAACGATTGCTTTTGCATATAGGTCATCATGAATCTCCTTTGCCGAGCCCATTCGAGCACTATACCCCGCCATAGGAACCCCAATAGGGGGAGTAATATTGACAGACGATATACCGACTTTCATTACATTTCCACCGATAAAGTGGATAATACTAAGGTCTGTTTAAAAGAATTGTGAAAACAAATAAGGTGGAAAGCTAAACTAGAGGATTCGCTCATGTATTTCACTGCCATTATATAGGGCTGGGTCCATCAAATCTATGGCATGTACAAGAATATAATCCCGATGAGGATCATAACTTGTTTTCGATGAATCTCTAGATCTGATTCTTCATCGCCCAATCAGAATTTTAGGGAAAATCGTTAACGGTTGATTTTTGTTGAAACCGCCGCGACTTCTCTCTCTTTCTCGATGGTGAGCTATTATCCCAGAAAATGCCGTGTAGATGCAGTGAGAGAATTGAAATCCGGTTCTCGCGTAGTGATAATACCTTCTAATAACGTCTCTTAAGGTCAACCAGAATTTAACGTTATCTTTGGAAGGTTGCATGTTTACGCAATCACTCAGAAGGCTATAGGTTTCATGTATAGATTCGGAGTCTATACTTCCATCCCTACATAGGCTCATGAGAAGCCATGCCGTTGCCATGTTAAACTTATCAAAGACCGATGGACCGAAAGGATTGAATCTTGGGATGACTTCTCTCTTAATCGCGAAGAGAGAGGACGCATAAATAAGATTCTCTAAAAGCGCCCTTCTACGAGTAGCCCTTAAATACTTGGAGGTTAATGCCTTGGGATCATCATCCTCAATGCCGAAGAGCATCCTTATCAGAGAAACATAGGTATTTATCGCCTCATCTCTAACCGAAAAGAAGAAAGAGGATTTGTTCCAACTTCGTCCCTCAAGGATCTTCTCGAGAAGATCGATCGCTTCATCTCCAAATAGAAGCCTATAGTCTCTATAAGACCGGATCCTCCGAAGCATATCTTCCGGCTTAACGACGTATTCTCCCGTAGCAAATAAGACTATTAGCCTACAGCATACTATTAGAGCCCTCAGAATCCCATCCGCATCAAACCTGCCAGTAGATGGATCATAACCCCACATCAATCTTCTCATGACATAAACGCAATATTGGATCCAGCTCCTATCTATAGTCTCCCAGATAGTCCCCAAGTCGCATTTTCTGAGATAGTCTCGCCCCCAGACGGTAACACCAGTAACTTTAATGAAGTAAGCTGAGAGATCTCCACGACCATACTTCAGTCTAAAGGTAGGCAGGATTGATAGATCAAGTTTGAAGCCGCATTTTCGAGCTTTAGCCTCGATGTCTTTTAGCCTTTTTAAATA
>JAGGUU010000044.1 GCA_021158305.1 Candidatus Bathyarchaeota archaeon | reverse complement strand
TTCTTTTTCCTCTCTATCGCCTGTTGCGGACAGACTATCCAGCATGCACCGCATCCGCTGCATAAATCCTCGAAGATCATCGGCGGCTTACCCTTAATCCAGAAGATCGCATTTTCTTTGCAGATCTCTGAGCATAATCCGCAGCTCACGCATTTCTCAGCGTTAACCCTCGGGAAATCTTGGTATATGGGCTTTCCTTCATGAAGCTTCACTCCGAGAAGCAGATGATCATTTGGACATTCAACGTCACAATCGCAGAGCAGAACCTTCTTTCCCTCTTTTGAGAGTTTCAGTGCGTATAGAACCGCGAATGTCGATTTTCCAGTTCCGCCTTTTCCTCCCGTGGAAGCTACTAGTCGCATTGTTCTCTCCTTCCAGCCTCAACTATCTCCTCAATCTTCTTAACGATCTCCATGAAAGCCTTCGCCGCCGCTGTGTCTCTATGCTTCATCACGAAAGGCACACCTTCATCGGAGTCCTCACATATCTTTGGATCTATTGGAATTCTGCCTAGAAATCTAATGTTCATCTCCTTAGCTATCTTCTCTCCCCCGCCTACCCTGAAGATGTCGATTTCAGCCCCGCAGTTCGGGCAGATGAAGCCGCTCATATTCTCGATTATCCCTATGATCGGCGTGTTCAGCTGCCTAGCGAAGCTCACAGCCTTCATGACTACGTCTCTTGATACCTCTGAGGGAATGGTCACTATCACAACGCCGTCCATATCGGGTAGAAGCTGCATGACACTTAGCGGTTCATCGCCGGTTCCGGGAGGCAAGTCTATAAATAAGTAATCTAGATCGCCCCAGACAATATCTGAGAGAAACTGCCTTATCGCCTGATACTTTAGGGGTCCACGCCAGATGACTGGAGTTTCCTGTTCGGGAAGAAGAAAATCCATCGAGACCACCTTTAGGCCCAGCGGCCCGGAGGCGGGAAAGATTCCAGGCGGACCTGCGACAAGCCTTCTCCCCTTCAACCCTATAATCTTCGGTATGCATGGACCGTGGATATCTGCATCTAAGACGCCTATTCTCCCCTCCCTCCCATTCATCGCGAAGGCAACTGCGAGATTCGCGGTAACCACGCTTTTCCCAACTCCCCCCTTACCGCTGATCACGGCGATTTTATGCTTAACTTTACTCATCCTCTCCTTAACTCTCTTCATCTGCTCCTGAAATCTTTTCCTGGCCTCTTGACTCTGCAAACAATCTCCTCCGTAGGACATCACGTTAAAAAATGAGGTACTATTTATTTCTTTAGCTTAAAATCACCAAAAACACGGCTAGTCTTGACACGTAATAATGCCTTTTTAGGCGGCTATATGAAAAATGGCGGCGAGAAAGTTACTTTATACCTAGGATCTGAGCTGCATTCTTTCCAAATATCATGTCTCTCTGCTCTTGGCTGAGACCGATCTCGTAGAAGAACGTGTCCCAGAAATGTATGAGTCTAGCGTACTGCGACGATGGCTCGTCAAGCCCGAAGACCAATTTCTCAGGCCTAAGCCTTATCCACAAATGCTCCCAGATGGCCTTCGCCTTAAGCCATATTCCCTTCCCGGATATGTCCAGCCAAAGCAGTGGATTCTTCTGCGAAGTATTGTATGCCTCAGCGAACCATGGATCACCCATATGAGCACAGACAATCTTCAGCTTAGGACACCACCTTGCTATCCTGTCTAGGTATACTGGACGCATATGCGCTGAGCTCACATCCTGTCTCTCAATAACCGACTTACGCATGACGACTCCCGTATGAAAGAGCGTCGGCATGCCGTAATCTTCAGCCTTCTCATAATAGCATAGAAACTTGTCGTCATCGTATCTTCTCGTTGGATTCAGAAATTTCAGCCCCTTAAAGCCTCTTGAGTAATACTCGTCAATAATCTCAGGGTCATTCTTTGGTCTTCCCGGCAGTATAGTTCCAAACCCTATTATCCTGTCGGAGTAATCCTTAAAGATCCGCTTCCAGTCTCTATCTTCTTCGTCACTATACTCTTGAGGCGGAGAAGAGAACAAGCATACCTTATGCACTCCAGCTGAATCCATATCTCTAAGCAAAGTTTCAATGAAGTCTCCGCCACGTTGCCTTTCATAGTGATGATGAATATCTATAACGAGATCATGCTTCTTCGGGTATTCATCATAATATGCTACGTCGCCTTGAACGCCTCGCCTCGCCTTAAGAATATCCGTTACATCTCCGCTCATAGCAACACCCTCGATAAATAATCTCAAGAACTCTTGAGCATAGGGAAATATAAATGTTCTAAAAGACCTCAGCGTTTCTTCTTCTTAGCACTCTTAACGAGGACCTTAACCTTCTCGGGACTTATCTTCTCTATCTCTTCAGCCTTCCTTCTCGTCTCCTCGGATCCAGTCTCATCAACAACGACCACGAAGATCCTTCCGTATTTCTCCAGATACTTTGATATTCTCTCAGCGAGCTTTCTGAGGCTTCCCAAGTTACGTGCAACACCTACCTCAATAGCTACACCTCTCTCACCCGATACGAAGTCTAGATCTCCACGTCCTTTCTCCTCAAATGGTATACCCTTATTCTTTAGGAGGTTGGAGAGCTGCTTCCGATACTCCTTCTCAGCCTTCGCGCTTCTCGGAGAAAAATCCCTAAGAACCCCGCTGATCTCCTCCTCAAGCGCCTCCAAAAAGATTATCCTTCTCACCCGCTGCTTCACTGTTGTCTCGATCTCCTCAACAACGCCGCCTCGCTTCAGAACTCTTCTGAAGACGCGGGGCGCCGCCTCAATCTTCACCGGCGCCTCCACTATAGGCTTCTTCTCCTCAGCCTTCGGAGGCTTAACGGCGACCTCCTTTGTCTTTTTAGACATGATCCGCTTCTTCACCCTAGTTGACCTTGGCTTTCTCCTCTTAGCCTTTGGCTTCCTAGCCTTTATCAATGAGATCTTTTCGGCGAATTCCCTAATCTTAGAGGCTGAGAGGACGCCTAGAGCCTTTATTATGTCCTTCTTCTTCGTCGCCTTCTTTGTTCCGAGAATAGTCGATTTTACGAGTTCAACTCCAGCCTCTCTTGCGAGACGCTTCAGCTGACTGACGTTCATACAGTTTAGGAGCTCCTCTTTCGTAAGGCGTGAAGTACCGAGAAGTTCTATGAGATCTGACGCTCTAAACTCCGATTCAAGCAGAATATCTATCATCTGTTGCTTTGTTCTGGCTTTACGAATTCTCCCTAAGGGATCTTCCCACTCAAGCTTTACTCCATTTCTCTCAGCAAGCTCCACAAGCTCCTCCTTACTTAGTCTGTTCAGCAACTCTCTAGTCTGATCATAATCTGCAAGTTTCTCCTGAATCGACAAAGAAAAGCCTCCATTTTCTCCTTTGGCGGAGGAATAAAAAAGTTTTATGGGCTTCTCGGCTCTAGAAGGTTATGCCTATCTCCTCACCTATGCTTTTGCTGAGGTTCTTCGCCGCTGAAGCGACGGCTTGAGACTCCATTATCTTCGGCTCCGCATCGATTATCGGTCTTATCTTAACTCTGCGGACAATATTCGCGGCTATGTTATATTTGACTCCGTCATCATATGTGACACGAAGTCTCATTTGCAGAATAGCCCTCCCCTTGCGTGTCATCCTGTACTCCTCCATCTCCAAATAGCTTCTCAGCAAACCTAGTTCGCATATGTCATCTATGAAGAAGTTCTTCACGCTTTCAGCCATCCTCTCCACAAAGAGTCTAATTCTTGGATAGAATGAGTCATTATGCTGAAATCTCTCAACAAACCCTAAGGTCTCCATTACTGGAACCTTGTGAAAGAGTCTAGGGCGAGGCTTTATGAATATAAGCGAGGTCTCTATGGGCTTCATCATTAATGAGCTACTGACGAAGCCTTATTAAGCATTCCGATAGCTCCCCCGAGGATTTTGAGAATTTTTTGTCGATTAATTGTTTACTATACGAAATTCAAGCGTACGAAAAATATATAAGTTTCACTGAGTCGATTAATTCTAAACAGATGGTGAGGTGTTAACGTTGTCCTCAGCGGGAGGAATACCTGTCTTAATATTGAAGGAAGGAACCACGAGGGCTAGAGGCAGGGAAGCTCAGCACAATAATATCATGGCTGCTAGGATAATCGCTGAGGCTGTTAAGAGTTCTCTCGGCCCTAAAGGCATGGATAAGATGCTTGTTGACAGTTTAGGAGATGTAACTATCACAAGCGATGGCAAGACCATACTTGATGAGATAGATGTTGAGCATCCGGCGGCTAAGATGATGGTTGAGGTCGCCAAGACCCAAGACGACGAGGTTGGAGACGGAACAACAACATCAGTTGTAGTTGCAGGTGAATTATTAACGAAGGCTGAGGAGCTGATAGACAAGAATGTTCATCCAACAGTCATCATAGACGGCTACAGAAAAGCCGCAGACAAAGCACTAGAGATTCTAGAGAAGATCGCCATTCCAGTAGATCCAACAGATAAGGAAGTGTTAAAGAAGGTTGCCATGACATCGATGGCCAGCAAGATAGTCTCAGAGAACAAGGAGCAGCTGGCTGAGATAGCCGTAGACGCCGTTCTTCATGTTGCACGTAAGGTAGGCGACGAGTACAGGGTAGACCTAGATGACATCATGGTTGAGAAGAAACCCGGCGAATCGCTAACCGAAACTCGAATGATCAAGGGCATAGTTCTAGACAAGGAAGTCGTTCACTCCGGCATGCCTAAACGCGTTGAGAATGCTAAAATAGCACTCCTAAACTGCCCACTAGAAGTTGAGAAAACAGAGTTCGACGCGAAAATACATATAGACACGCCTGAGGCGATGGAGGCCTTCATAAAAGAAGAGGAAAACATGCTCAGAGAGATGGTTGAGAAGGTTGCGAAGGCCGGCGCGAACGTTCTCATCTGCCAGAAGGGCATCGATGATATGGCTCAGCACTTCCTCGCCAGAAAGGGCATACTCGCTGTCCGAAGAGCCAAGAAATCCGATATGGAGAAGCTTTCACGTGCAACCGGCGGAAGAATAGTCACAAACCTAGACGACCTAAAGCCTGAAGACCTCGGATACGCCGAGCTCGTCGAGGAGAGAAAGATAGGCGACGACAAAATGGTCTTCATAGAAGGATGCAAAGATCCAAGATCTGTCGCTATACTTGTCCGCGGAGGAGCTGAACGCATAGTTGACGAGGCTGAACGGTCGATTCATGATGCCCTCTGCGTCGTCAGAGATGTCGTTCAGGAACCAAAGATACTCGCTGGCGGAGGAGCCCCAGAGATAGAAGTTGCGAAGGAGCTTAGGAAATATGCCGAGTCGCTTCCTGGGCGCGAGCAGCTCGCTGTTCAAAGCTTCGCAGATGCTATTGAGACAGTCCCAGTCACTCTCGCCGAGAACGCTGGTTTAGATCCAATAGATATACTGTCGGAGCTTAGAGCTGCGCATGACAAAGGCGAGAAATGGGCTGGAGTCGACGTCTTCGAGGGCAAGGTTAGAAGCATGGAGGAACTCGAAGTATATGAGCCGCTGGCGGTAAAGAAGCAAGTCATAAAATCCGCAACTGAAGCCGCGACAATGATACTTAAGATAGACGATGTAATAGCTGCTGGAAAGACTAAGCCTCCGAAGACTAAGGGTCCAGAAGGCTACGGCGAGACTCCATCATACTAAAAATCTTCATTTTGTCTTTTAAAGTTCCTTTTTTATTACTTGGTATATTCTGCTAGAAAAGACAAGGAGGTTTCTCGGCTATGTCTTTACAGCATTGCATCCCCTACTTTAAGATGTCTTAAAAATATTGAGGAATAATAATAAATCTTTTAATAATATGCTATTTTTTATGAAAAAATATATATTCTAATCGATTAAATATCAGATGAGAATAGAAGGTGGAAAATAATGTCCGCCGCTAATACTATAAATAAAGTTTTGCTCGTATTGCTGATCATTAACCTCATCGTTTCAGCAGCTTCACTGAGCTATATAGCCAGCGTATCAAATATATCATCAAAGCTTGATGAATTATCTAGCAAGGTCTCCGAATTAGCGACAGCGGAGACGAACTTGGCGAAGGCATTAACTGAAATGTCGAAGACTCTCGGAACCTATGGAGAAACGATCTCAGAAATACAAGAGAGACTCTCAGGATTAGAGGAAACGGTTAAGCCTAAACCAATAATCTTGGGCACAACCGATAAGATCACGGTGCTTGACCCGGCGAAATGCTACGACTTCTACACGTGGGAGATCTTCAACAATATTGGAGAAGGCTTGCTGAAGTATAAGCCTGGAACAACGGAGATCGTTCCCGGAATCGCAGAGTCCTATGAAGTAAGCGAGGATGGAAAGGTATATACGTTCCATCTGAGGCCCGGATTAAAATTCACCGACGGTGCCCCTCTAGATGCATCTGCGGTTAAGTATTCGATAGATCGAGTTATGAAGCTAGGCTTGGATCCGTCATGGCTGGTTTCAGCGTTTGTCGAGAAAGTTGAGGTCGTCGATGAGTTAACTGTCAAGTTCATACTTAAGAAGCCAGTCTCATACTTCCCGTCTCTCGTTGCAACAGTTCCATACTTTCCAGTAAGTCCAAAGTCTTATCCCGCGGACAAGACGGCTGAGCCGCTCGTCGGACATTACGGCCCATATAAGATTAAGAAGTGGGTCAGAGATGTTGAGCTCGTCTTAGAGGCTAATCCAGACTATTACGGCACGCCTCCGAAGGCTAAGGAGTTCATAATCAAGTTTTACAAGGACGCTTCTACCTTAAGACTTGCGGTTGAGACTGGGGAGATTGATATAGCTTGGAGAACTCTTAAGCCAACCGATATACTCGATTTGAAAGCGAGAGGAGTCTTAACGATTGAGGAGGTTCCAGGACCATACATAAGATATCTCGTTTTAAGATGCAATCAAGCACCATTCAATGATGTACGCTTGAGAAGAGCGATAGCCGCGGCCATAGATAGAGATAAGATCTGCAATGAGGTCTACAAGGGAACGGTTGAGCCACTCTATAGCATGATTCCGAAGGGTATGTGGAGTCACATAGATGCGTTTAAGGAGGAGTATGGAGTCAGAAACTTAACCCTCGCTAAAGAGCTCTTGAAGGAAGCCGGATATAGCGAGGCGAATCCATTCGAGTTTGAATTATGGTACACGCCCACGCATTATGGAGATCTGGAAGCCGACGTAGCTCTGGTCATTAAGGAAAGCCTCGAAGAGACCGGGATGATGAAGGTTACGTTGAAGAGTGCCGAATGGGCAACATACGCCGCAGAATACATAGCTAAGGGAGTTATGCCGATCTTTCTCCTAGGCTGGTATCCAGACTACCTAGATCCAGACGACTACACAACATGCTTCCTTCACTCAGAGTGGTCACCGGATCTCGGAGTATTCTACAACAATTCTAAAATGGATGAGCTACTTGACAAGGCAAGCGTCGCCATTGATAAAGCAGAGCGGACAGAACTTTACAAGGAGGTTCAAAGGCTGATGGCAGAGGAAGCTCCGGTTATACCATTCTTCCAAGGAAAATTGTTCATAGTCTTCTGGCCGAACGTGAGGGGAGTCATATTGGACCCGACGATGTTGCTCAGATACTACCTGATATATAAGGAGTAAAAGAAATAAACCACCCATCTTCTTTCTCTTTATATTGTTCAGGAAGAGAAGCCCTTGACGTCCCTAAGAGTATACATAATTAGGCGCATACTCCTTTCGATTCCCATGCTACTTATCCTTCTCAGCGTTGTTTTCGTAGTTTTGAGAGTCGCCGGAGATCCAGTAAGTGCCATGCTTGGGGGACATGCTCCCATCAGCGAGATAGAACGTATAAGAAAGCAGCTTGGACTTGACAAACCCTTATACATTCAGTACTTAAATTATTTAATGAATTTGGCTCATTTCGATCTTGGAAGATCAATGATATGGGGTCAGAGGCCAGTTTTAGATGAGATACTTGAACATTTCCCAGCGACTCTTGAGCTTTCCATATCAGCCTTTACCTTTAGCATTCTCCTTGGAGTCTTCACGGGCGTCTTCTCGGCGCGTAGACGTAACAAGCCAGCTGATCATGCCATAAGACTCTACGGAATCATAACATACTCGATCTTTATTCCGTGGTTCGGCTTAGTATTGCAGCTGATCTTTGGGGTATATCTAGGCTGGCTTCCCATAAGCGGCAGGTCTGATCCGCGGATGGCTCCTGAAATAATTACTGGACTCTATGTTCTAGACAGCATATTAACGATGAATCTTCCAGGTTTAATAGACTCGATAAGGCATCTTATTTTGCCTACGGTAACTCTGGGAATTTATCTCTCTGGAATATACACGCGTCTGACGAGAACTCATATGATAGATATTTTACAGAGTGACTTTATAAGAGCCGCTAGGGCTAGGGGTCTGCCGGAAAGAACAATTATATACAAACATGCATTAAAGAATGCTTTCATACCGATACTGACGATGATGGGGTTACAATTTGCTCTTCTACTTGCAGGCGCCGTTTTAACTGAGACAACTTTCTCGTGGCCGGGGATGGGATACTTCCTATATGAAAGAATCAGCTATCGAGACTTCACGACGATTCAGGGAACAATAGTTTTTATAGCGACTCTTATAGTTTTGATAAGCCTCATAGTTGATATAATCTATGTCTATATCGATCCGCGTATCAGGTACTAGGTGGCCGGAATGGCGAATCTCACAGCTCCAAAAATGATAACATCCATGCTTAGCAAGATCTCGCCTAGAAGAGGAGTTGAGGGCCTCTTTATCATAGTGGGCCTCGTAATAGTATTAACTTTCATCTTCATGGCGATATTTGCTCCAGTACTAGCTCCCTACGATCCCAACAAGACTAGAGTTGGAGGATTATATGAGAGTCCTAATTCGAAGTTTCCAATGGGTACAGATAGGCTTGGACGCGACATTCTAAGCAGGATCATATGGGGCTCGAGAACTGTACTCATAGTTACGTTTCTGTCGATGGCTCTTTCATCAGCATGCGGAGTGACTTTAGGTTTAATCTCAGGGTATGTTGGAGGGAAGTTTGACACAGCCCTATCATTATTCATGGATAGCCTATATGCATTTCCAGGCTTAATCTTGGCAATAGCCCTAGCAGTCATGCTCGGTCAGGGAATAATGCCAGTAACAGTTTCACTTACAGTAGTGTACGTTCCAATATATTTTAGAATGATTCGAGGCGAGGTTCTCTCTATGAAAGAAAGTCTATTTGTTGAAGCCGCTAAGGCAATAGGCGCTAAGGGAAGAACCCTGATATTCAAGTATATATTTCCAAACGTGATCCCTTCGATTCCGATAGTATTATCGCTTAACGCTGCGGATGCCGTGCTAACATTAGCTGCTCTGAGTTTTCTCGGACTTGGACTTCCAGCACATATACCGGACTGGGGATTCGATTTAAGAATGGGTTATGGAGCATTAACGGCGAAGATATGGTGGCCAGGGACGTTTCCCGGATTAATGATTGTCCTCCTTACGTTGGGCTTTAGCCTCTTCGGAGAGGGGCTTGCAGAGATATTGAACCCGAAATTATCTGGGAGATGACGGATGATCTCCGATCTTCTAAGAATAGAGGGGTTGAGAGTCTACTACTATACTAGGGATGGCGTAGTTATGGCTGTAGACAATGTTGACTTATTCATGAAGAAAGGAGAAACCATAGGGCTTGTCGGCGAGTCAGGCTCCGGAAAGTCAACGTTGGGACGGGCAATACTGAGGCTTGTTCCGCCTCCGGGCAGAATAATCAGCGGGAAGATAGTCTTCGACGGCCTAAACCTAACGGAGCTGAGCGAAGAAGAGATGCGGAAGATCCGCGGAAAAAGGATCTCAATGGTCTTTCAAGATCCAATGACATCGCTTGATCCATTAATGAAGATAGGCGATCACATAGTTGAGACCATAATGGCTCACGAAACCTTGACTCGCGAAGAAGCAGAAGAGAAAGCTATAAAGCTTTTAGAGCAGGTGGGAATACGCTCTGAGAGATTCATGGATTATCCACATCAGTTTAGTGGTGGAATGAGACAGAGGGTAGGCATAGCGCTAGCGTTAGCTTTGAACCCGGACCTTGTAATTGCAGATGAACCTACCTCATCCCTAGACGTTATAGTTCAATTTCAAATCTTAGACTTAATGAAGGAGCTGAAGAATCTCTACGGCATGGGCATGATTCTCATAACGCATGACATAAGCATAATTCCAGGAATAGCAGATAAAGTTGCATTAATGTATGCTGGTCAACTAGTTGAATTTGCAGATGCAAAATCCTTCTTTAATGAGCCATTACATCCATATGGAAAGGCATTACTTGAATCGATTCCCAACATTCAACATTCTGATCAGAAGCTGAAGTATATACCCGGAAACCCTCCGGATCTCATTAACCCTCCAAAGGGATGCAGGTTCAGCCCGAGATGTCCATACGCGACTGAGAAGTGTCGAGAGGAGGAACCTCCCACGATTATGGTTGGACATCACAGACTGGTAAAATGCTTCCAGTATTGAAGGGAGAAAGCATGCCGTTGCTTAAAGTAGTAGATTTAAAGAAGTACTTTCCAGTTCAGCGGAGCTTCTTAGAGAGGCTTCTAAGCAGAAAAATAGATTATGTTAAGGCAGTTGATGGGGTAAGCTTTGAGGCTGAGAAGGGAGAAGTATTCTCGATTGCGGGGGAGAGTGGATGTGGAAAGACCACTACTGGCAGGCTCATAGTTCGTCTTATAGATCCAACCGGGGGGAAAATCTTCTTTAACGGCATTGATATAACCTCTCTCAGCGGGGAAGAACTCAGAAAACTTAGAAAGCGCATGCAGATAATTTTTCAAAATCCTTATGCATCGCTGAATCCGCGGATGAAAATCGGAGAGAATGTAGGTCATCCGCTTGAGATTCATGGAATAGCATACGGCAGAGAGAAAGAGAAACTCGTAATGGAGATGCTTGAGAAAGTGGGGCTTCAGCCCGCATCGAAATTCTATAATGCGTATCCTCACGAGCTGAGCGGTGGACAGAGGCAGAGGGTCGCAGTGGCAAGGGCGATGATCCTCAAGCCTGACTTCATAGTCGCCGATGAGCCGATATCGATGATAGATGTCTCTTTAAGGGCAAGGATACTCGAGCTTATGATTCAGCTAAAGGAAGAATTAGACTTAACCTACTTGTTCATTACGCATGACTTGGCCGTGGCGAAGTACATCTCGGATAAGATAGCCATAATGTATCTTGGAAAGATAGTTGAAATGGGAGAAAAGGAGGTTATCTTTTCAGATCCGAAACATCCCTACACTAATGCTCTGCTCTCAGCTGTGCCAGTGCCTGATCCAAATGTTAAACGGAAACGCATAATGTTAAAGGGTGAGGTTCCAAGCCCTATAAATCCGCCTTCAGGATGCAGATTTCACACTAGATGTCCGCTGGCAACGGATATTTGTAGAAGAGAAGAACCTAAACTTGTGAAGATAGACGATAACCACTTTGTGGCATGTCACATGGTCAAGTAGCATAATGCTAAAAGAGACTTAAAAGTGAAATCCCCTTTATCGGAACAATCAGAGTTTTAATCATTTACTCAGTAAGGCTATCTGTGCATAAATGGATGCCAGATTTCATGTCTTCACAATCATATATCAGGATGAGAAAGTTAAAGGTGCACAATGATTAGCTGATCTTTAATATTTTAGATTGATATTGCTTACTAGACGATAAAGCATTGTTCGTTTTTCTTCTCGGCATAGAAAAGATGCGTTCTCAGAACTATTCTTCTTAATCCATTCTAAGCATTTTCTCGTATCGCAAGAGACCCCATATGCTTTCCAGATTCATCTGATACTCCATCGTTGCTATATTGTTTCTTCTCCAGAACTTTATGACAGCGTCGTATTTTTTCCGCTATTTTTTACTCTCCCGAGCTTGAGAAAGCATTATATAGAGAAGAGCTATTGTAAGCGTAGCCAAGGCATCAACAAGCACTGTCGATGTCAATTTTCTCCGTATCATCCATCTCTCATTTAATTCTTGGTCTCAGTGGACCTACAGTTTGTTTCCCGCTAGCTACTACTTCCTAACCTTCTCAAATCTTATTATGTAGACATGAGTCTCCGGAGTTATCTTTCCATAGATCTTTCTTAAAGCTTTGAGTAGAGCCTTCCTATTTCTGAAGCCGTCTCTTCTAGCGTCATTATCGTTTATCTCCGAGATTTTCTTCCTAACTACGCTCTTTATCAATGCATAGCCGCAGCTCTCCT
>JAGGUU010000120.1 GCA_021158305.1 Candidatus Bathyarchaeota archaeon | reverse complement strand
TTCTCCTCTTCTTTAAAAGCATCTTATTTATTCCATTTATCATCGCTTCAACACTAGCCATAACAATGTCCTCTCTAGCCCCTCTAGCCGAGACAACGTTGCCTTCATCATCTTCAACCTTTATAATTACCTCAGCGACGGCATCCGACCCTCCAGTTAAAGCTTCAAGACGATACTCAGTCAATCTAACATTTGCAAGTCTATCAGTTATTTTCTGGATCGCCCTTATTGCGGCGTCAACAGGCCCCACACCCGTCTCGGCGGCAACGTATTCTTTCCCATCGATTACGAGCTTAACCGAAGCCGTCGGAATCACCCTTATACCAGTTGTCACAGCGAAATCCGTTAACTCTACAATCTTCTCCTCAGTTACTTCTCCGATGACCGTTCTAGCTATCGCCAGCAGATCCGCATCGGTAACCGTCTTACCCTTATCTCCAAGATCCTTAACTCGTCGAACAATCTCCTTAAGCTGAGCTTCAGTCGGATAGAGACCAGCCTCCTCAAGCTCGGCTTTTATGCCATGTCTACCTGCAAGCTTCCCAGCCTGAAGCTTCCTTTTTCTACCGACAATCTCTGGACTGAAGGGTTCAAAGGTGAGAGGCTCAACGGTGACCCCCCTCGTATGTATGCCTGACTCATGCGAGAAAGCATTCTCCCCCACGATCGCCTTGTTCGGCTGGATTACTATCCCCGTTAATCGGGATATAAGCTTAGAAGTTTCGTAGAGCAAGTGTGTGTTAATCCCTGTTTTCTTATCATAAAGCATATGAAGACCCATCACAACTTCCTCTAAAGCCGCGTTTCCAGCTCTCTCCCCAATTCCATTCACGGTGACGTGGATCTGGCTTGCTCCTCCAGCAACCCCAGCCAGCGAGTTTGCAACGGCCAAGCCGAAATCGTTGTGGCAGTGCACGCTTAAAGGAGTCTTCAGTACGGATTTTAGCTCTCGAATCATCTTCTCCATTCCATGCGGAGTCATTATTCCAACGGTGTCTGGAATATTTATTCTATCAGCCCCCGCCTCCTCAGCTGCCTTACATATCTTCTTCAGAAAATCCATCTCCGTTCTAGTCGCGTCCATAGGTGAGAATTCGCATGTAACTCCATGATCCTTTATATATTCAACCGAATTAACAGCGGCTTCCAAAACCTGCTCTCTGGTCATTCCTAAAGCATGCCTTATCTGAACATCAGATGTCGATATGAAGGTGTGAATATATGGAACATCGCATTTCAAAGATGCATCAATATCACTCTTTATTGTACGGGCTAAAGCGCAGATCTCCGCCTTTAACCCTGCGTTAATTATCTCTCTGAAGGCCTGTTGTTCTCCTTTTGATGCCGATGGAAAACCAACCTCAATCGTGTCTACTCCAAGCCTATCGAGTTGCTGAGCTATCTCGAGCTTCTCCTCAGGAGTAAATGAGACGCCCGGTGTCTGCTCGCCATCCCTTAGAGTCGTATCGAAGATCCGAATATAATCCATATTCTACCCCTCTTGATCTCGGATGAGGCAATCCTACATTTTTAGCTCAGCAATCTTCTGGGCAATCGCCTCACCCATCTCCATAGTCTTTAGATTCCCTCCGAAGTCCGGTATCGTTAAGCCTTCTTTAAGCGCCTGAGCTACTCCCAACTCGATGCTTTCAGCCGCTCTTAAGCAGAGCGGATCATTATATCTCTCACTTAGCCACTCAAGCATCATTTTGGCGGCAAGTATCATCGAGCATGGATTAGCGGTGTGCTTGCCTACTCTCGTCGGTGCGGAGCCATGGACAGGCTCAAATATTGCGAAGCTGTCGCCTATGTTTCCCCCCGGAGCCATGCCGAGCCCGCCGACTAGCTGAGCTGCCTCATCTGATAAGATGTCGCCGAACATATTCGTAGTTACGATAACGTCATAGTTCTGAGGTTCCTTTATAAGCCTCATGGAGGCAGCGTCAACGTATTGCTCATTAAAACTAACATCTGGATACTCCTTCGCGACTTCTCTGCAGACCTGAGCGAAGAGTCCACATGTTTTCTTCATAACATTTGCCTTGTGAACGGCTGTCACCTTCCTTTTTTTATTTCTCTTTAGGGCAAGCTCGAAGGCTTTCCTTGCTATACGTTGACATCCCCGCCTAGTTATTACCCTTAATCCAACTGCAACGTCACTGTTCAGGTTGAACTCGAAGCCCTTATAGAGTCCTTCAGTATTCTCTCGTACAAAGACCAAGTCTATATCTTCCCTAAGACATGGAACGCCGGAGTAAGACTTTATCGGTCGAATATTCGCGTAGAGGTCGAACATCATCCTGAGCCTAACGATAACATCCGCAGCCGTTTCACCTACAGGTCCCTTAAGGCAGACGTGAGATTTTCTAATGGCATTTATGGTTTCCTCTGGAAGAGCTACCCCCCTCCTCTCTAAGCAAGAATCTCCCGCCTCTAACTCTATGAACTCCAGCTTTACACCTATCTTCTTCTGAACTGCATTCATCACCGTAAGCGTTGTCTCAGTCAACTCCGGACCTATGCCGTCTCCGGGAATCAACGCAACCTTATACTTCACCTCAACCCTCCTCCAATCTTCCTCTTTAAATGATTGATTAATCCTCCATCCTCCAGAATCTCAAGAATGAATTCGGGAAGCTTAACGGCCTCTATGACTCTGCCTTTAGTCTCATTTACTATTATTCCCTCCTTCAGATTCACCGTTAAGAAGTCTCCCTCATCCACCATCCTCAAAATTCCGGGGCTCTCAAGAACGGGCAATCCAATATTTATGGCATTCCTATAAAATATTCGGGCGAAGAACTCCGCCAAGACGCATCTAACACCAGCATGTTTCAGAGCTATAGGAGCCTGCTCTCTACTTGATCCACATCCAAAGTTTCT
>JAGGUU010000179.1 GCA_021158305.1 Candidatus Bathyarchaeota archaeon | reverse complement strand
TTACTGATAGAACCTCCAGTTCCCCCGGCTTTCTCACACTTATACCTTCCCGCCCATGTATGATAGAGCTGTATCCCCTAGCTTCTGAGACAAGTTCCCCTAGCTTCTTAGCCGTTCCGCTTGGAGCGTCTCTTTTGCCAGTATGATGCACCTCGATTATGCTGAAGTCATAGTCTTGAGGCAAAAGCCTCAACATCTTTATTAGTCTGAACAAAATATTCACGCCGATCGCGTAATTCGGCGATATGACCGCAGGAACCTTACCTATGATAGCGTTTCTTATTATCTGCATCTGCTCTTCGGTTAAACCAGTTGTCCCCATAACTATCCTCTTACCAATCCCAGCGACAATAGGGATATTTTCAGCCTCAGCCTCAGGAGTAGTAAAGGATATGTATACGTCGGCTTCGCTTACTGCCTCTTCAAGGCTTCCGGCATCATAAATCTTAGCGTCAGAGCTACATATACCTGCCTCGCGCAATGTTTTACCGACGCATGGATTTCCCGGAGCCTCCACTCCTCCAACTATCTCGAATCCTCTGGCCACAGCTTCTTTGAGGAGAGTACTACCCATCCTTCCAGCTGCGCCAGCGACACATATCTTAATCATAAGTTAATCCCTGCCAATAACTCTCTTCATAGAGCCTCTTACTTAGATCTACATCAAAGAACCTCTCCACGGGCTCAAGTACCTCTGGATTCTTCTCATATACTGTCCGCGCCGCTTTGAGAACCACCTGAAATCCCCTTCTTGTCATCTTTCCTAGTGGACGCCTACATGGACCGGAAGGCATGCCTAGCACATTCATCAAAGTCTTATATGGCAACGGGTTTCTAGCTTTGCAGAGCACAGGCCCATAGGGAGTCTCCTCCTCAGTTTTCACAGTGACTATCGAGAATAATGGCTTAAGAGCCATATAGAGTCTCTCAGACTCTTCAGTTCTCCCCTCTAATATAGCTTTAACGAATTTTTGAACAAAGCCGGGTGCGACATTTGAGGCGACTGATATGACTCCGCTTGCTTTTATTTGGGGATCCTTCATCATATCATAGGTTTTATCGTCATCTCCGGAGAGTATATCAAAGTCTTCTCCGCAGAGCCGCCTTATGAGCCTCATATTCTCGAAGTTGCCAGTAGCCTCCTTAACAGCTCTAACATTATCAAACTCTGAATGAAGAATAGCAAGATCAGGAGGTAAAAGTTGTGTTCCGCTTCTTCCAGGGATCACGTAAGGGATCACTTGAACATGGGGGAACTCCCTCGCTATCGGCTCAATGTACTCCTTTCTTATCTCTAATGAGCTCGGACCGTTATAGTATGGATCAACAAGAAGTACGCATTTAACTCCGAAGTTTGAAACCTCCCTCGTCGCTTCAAGGGATTCTTCCGTATTATTACTCCCAGTTCCACCTATAGTTAGAACCCTTTCCTTAGAGAATTCATGAACCTTCCTAATTACTTCTATATGTTCCTTCCATGTTAGCGTCGGGCTTTCACCCGTCGTTCCAACCGCTAGAATTCCACTTACGCCTTGTTCTATCTGGAACTCAACAAGTCTCTTAAGGCCTTCGTAATCAATCTCTAAATTCTTCTTCATAGGAGTGACGATTGCTGTATAGCATCCGCTAAATATGCTCACTTATATGGCACCTCCCTACTTTGGTGGATGGGGGAAATATTTATGTTTTTCGTTTTATTTTTACGAAATCCGCAACAATCTAATCTTCAAATTGAACGGCCAATATCACGCTCCTCAACTATCTCACGGATCCTTCGAGCCGTAGTAGCAACATTCTCTTCAGCTATTTTCCCAGCGAAAGAGAATAATCACTTCTCACCTTGACAACCATCCCGGAGATTGCAGAGTCTTGATCCTCTCCGTAGATCCCTATTTTGACCCATTAGAAAGTCGCCTAAACCTAAAGTATCCTCATCTGTACTTAGTATTAACCGGTCTCCGCCATATTTTAATCCTCTTAGGCCCTCTTGCTGGCTATCCTCAGCATCGTTTCTCCTTCATCCGGGAAGTATTCATACATATCTGAAAAGGAGAAACGATCATATTAACATCTGTGATGATACATTGCGCCGTCGATCTTCAAGTGCAAACATGCAGAAGCTATTGGATTCGTCGAGCATGCATTAAGAAATTAAATCTGAGCTTCTCCGAGTCAGCGCGGTAAGTCCCATGATGAGCAACAACGCTCCTATGACTTGCATTACTGTCATGCGCTCGCCAAGTATAATCCACGCGAGGGCAGCTGCGAAAAATGGTGATGAAAGTTCTGTAAGCGCTACTTGACTTGCCTTTATCCTCTTAAGCCCTTCGTAGTAGAAGATGTATCCCAACCCGACGATTACTCCAAGAAGTATTTGATAAATGGATTTTATCATGAGCTGATTCAGAAATAGCAACAACGGAAAGAAAAATATGGATGCGACGAGAAACCTATAGCCCACGATCAGGATGCTACTAGTTTGTTTCGTTAACCGTTTGCCCGGTATTGCCACAAAGGCCCATCCGAGCGTTGCCAGCAAAACCGCAAGATCGCCCATATTTCCCAACTTAAGATTCATTATATTGTCAGGGGTTCTGCCAGTTATTAGAATAACGGCGAGTCCTATTGTGACACCTCCTATCACATCATATCTATGAATTCTCTCTTTCAGAAAGAAAAAGCCGAAAATCGAGACAAAAAGAGGCTGCAGATGAGCCAGCAAAGTGGCATTCACAGCAGAGGTCTGGGTTAATCCGAAGAAATATGCAAGAGGAGCAATAACAGTGCCTAAAAATCCCACAAGCAAAACGTCCTTTAGGCATTGGCTTTTGATCTTCACAGGTTTTCTGCTAAGCAAGATATATGCAAAGGCCGTTATCGCCGTGAAAAATGCCTCTGAAGCTGTAACTTGTAAGAAATTTAACGATGACAACAAGATCTTCCCAAGAATAGCCTCAACTGCCCACATAGCCCCAGCTGCTATCCCGAAAAGAATTCCGAGAGCCTTTTGATCGATCATGAATAGCCAATCACCCATACGGGGTTTATGCACGTACTTTTATATGGAAAATATTCCAAACAGGGGATCTAAAGGCAACACTTCACTACATTTCGCGAATCATGGAAGGAAATATGCTTTTAGCCTTTTAAGCATTCTTTTAGGCATAAAGTTCGAGTTGAAAAACCTTATTATTTCAGCCAGTACGTTTTGTTCTTCATTTATTTTCTTCCATGGCCCCATTTATTTGCTTCGACGAATATAGGCGATTTATAGTCTCCACCATTATACCTTCATTCCCCCAGAATGTTCCGTCGTGTTTGACGGCATTAAAATATAAAGCTCTGATGCCTCTTAGGCCAAGTCTGGCGTTTCTCAGTTTTAACTTTCTTAGAATTATAGTGCACATAAAGTATTCCAGTAAACCCAAAAAGGAAGATTTTCACATCTTATGTGCATAAGAACGCTTCTGAAGCTATGACTTTCGGAAACTCAACTATGACAAGAGTTTTCTAGGTATGATCTTAATCACTCCGTATAGCACGCATAGCTAGATTCGGTTAAATAAGAATTTATTTTAGCGGTCAAAATCTACGTCTATACCATAGCTGAATTAGGAACACTATGAGACTTAAGAAGAACCCGTAAATGTAGGGGAGATTGCTAGCAAACTTGGAGAGAAAGCCGCCTATCAATGGCCCCAAGAAGTATCCAGTCCCAATAAGACTTTCGAATACTCCAGCTGCATAGCCCGTTGAAGATTTCCGCCACTTAAGCACTAATGCTATTGACACCGCATAAGAGATCCCTGTTCCGAATCCAAAAAATAGAAAACACATCAAGAAAGATAAGGTATTGCCACTATAGAATGTTGCCAAAGAAGCAAAACCGAGAACCAATGAACCTATAAGAAGCATGCCAGTTTTCTTTATCCGTGCTTCTATTCTAGGTGCTTGGTAAAAGGTTACCACCCTAGTAGCGCCAAACGTGAAGGCTATCACTCCTATCTCAGAGGCAGATATCCCTAAATCTCTTGCATACGATGGAAATAGAGACATTAAGATGCTGACGATTGATGAAAAAAGAAAGATTGTTACTAGAGCAACCACTATCGATCCGTCACGTTCACCGTTCATTTTCAGTTTTCCACGCGAATCTTTTTCCGCATCTAGGGGCTTCCGCGGTTCTCTAACCACTATGATGCTGAGCATCCCAAAAAAGAAGCTGATCAGCATTGAGAAGAAGAATGGAGCCATTACTGACAACTCATCTATTAATATGCCTCCCATTAAGGGACCAACAACCATCGCCGAACCCCAAGAGATATTAAATTTTTTCAATGCGTCTTCCAGTTCTTCAGTAGCTGAATCAGCGATCAGAGATTCAACTGCAGGCCAGAAAGTAGCAACAGAGATCCATTCTAAAATTTTTATTGGAATGAACATCAAGGGTTCCTGAACTAGGCTGTAGAGAAGACAAGATACTCCGTAAGAGAATAAAGAGACAGAAATGAAGAGTTTTCTTCCAATTCTGTCGCAGAGAATACCTGAGACTAGCGGCATAAAGGAATAGACCAATCCGCCTGC
>JAGGUU010000183.1 GCA_021158305.1 Candidatus Bathyarchaeota archaeon | reverse complement strand
TGCTTTACAACTCTAGACCGCTCTTCCAGAAAGAAGTAAGCAAGGATCTAATTCTTAAATGGCTCAAAGGAACGCCGATAAATGCGGTTTTAGTCTTGAGCAACGTCCTCACAGCAACCGATATAGTATTAATAGGGTTGATCACGGGGGAAGCCGTCGTAGCCGGCTATTGGCAAGCCGCGTTAGTTTCTTCCGCGTTGGTAACCTCATCATCGGTCTTAACAACAGGGCTCGGTCCACGCCTACTCTCAGGAGGCTCTCAAAAAGATTTGGATAAAGCATTTAGCTTTAGCATGTTGCTTGTCACGCCATTACTTTTCGGATTCCTGATCCTGTCAAAAGATATTCTTTGGATACTTAGACCGACCTACTCAGGAGCGTGGATCGCTGCATGTCTCTTGGCCTTAAGAGGGGCCATTAAATCTGTGGGAAACTTTGGAGCGATAGCGTTATCTGGAACTGATAGATTCGATCAAGATGAAAAGATATCGATGAAAGATTATCTCGCGAGCCGGATCTTCCTATTGAACAAGATAAACTTGATCTTAACATCGCTCTACATAGTATCTGTAGCGATTTACCTATTCATAGCTAAGAACCTCGTCTCAGACATAATTGACCTAATAACCTCGGTCGCGGCGATAAGTCTAGTCTTCAGGATTGCGGACACTATGATAAAATTAAAACTGATGAAGAAGCTGACAAAACTTCGCATCAATCTTAAAAACATGAAAGATTACATCGCCGCTTCAGCGATTATGGCGATAACAATCTACATCCTAAGAGTACAGATCGGCAAATTATCAGCTAAGGCAATTAAAGCAGCCCTACCAATCCTCATGTTGATAATAGTGGGCGCTTTAATATACATAGGAATCCTATATTTGATGAGCCGTCGATTTAGAAATATTCTCAAGGATATTTACGTCTTTCTAGGTCAATATCTTTAGACACATGACTTGGGAGAGACCATTATATATTCCCATAATTCAATTCTTTAAGGGAGCTTTACGCCAGTCCGTCTCCCTAATCATAGGTGGAACCATGAAGGCATGCGTTGTCCATAACACCTTGAATAGCGTAGGCGGGGGAGAGAGAGTATGTCTTACAGTTATAGAGGCTCTTAAAGAGATGGGCTATGACGTAACTTTAATCACAGTCGAGCCGACGGACTGGTTCAGGATCGAGAAGATCCTCGGCCATAAGAAGATAATTAAGCCGGATAAAGAGGAGCCTATAATTCCGTTTAAGGTGAAGTTGTTCGGGATTTATATGAGACTGTCAACCTTTCTAAAATTATCGAGGAGATGGGATCTAATAGTCAATACTCATGGGGATGTCCTCCCAATCTCATCAGATATAATCTACATGCATTATCCAACCTTCGCGCTGCTTAGGGGAGTCGATGTAAACCTGAAATATTTTAAGTCCTTATTTTGGCGGATCTATTTCACACCCTACGAGAAGATTCAGGAGAAATTGGCTGGGAGGCTTGAGTGTAAAGTCTTATTAACCAATTCCGAGTATAGCGCTGACGCAATAAGACGATATGTAGGAAGAAAGCCAATAATATTGTATCCCCCCGTGGATATAGATGATTTCTCTAAAGCCTCGGGTAACATTAATCGAGAGGACATCATTGTGCTTTGCGGACGCTTTTCTCCGGAAAAAAATTATGAATTTGCCTTAAATGTGGCTGAAAATTTACCGGATATCGAATTTAAGATCATCGGAGCCAGTAGTGGAAGGATCAGCGAAGCATATTGTAGGAAATTGAGAAAAATTTTAGAGGAAAAAAGATTAAAGAACGTAAATCTTCTCATGAATGCTTCGAGAAACCTCCAAATTGAGATCTACTCAAGATCTAAGATCTTTCTACACACGATGAGAGGAGAGCACTTCGGGATAGCAGTAGTCGAAGGAATGGCTGCTGGACTTGTCCCGATTGTGCATAAAAGTGGAGGACCTTGGTATGACATAACCTTAAGAGGGAAATACGGTTTCGGATATCTATCAATCGATGAAGCGGTTGAAGTTATAGAGAAGGGCATTAAGGACTACTGGAGATATAGGGATCTTGCTTTAAAGAGGGCGGGTATGTTCTCAAAGACTAAATTTAAGGAGAAATTTAAGAAGATAGTGAAATACATCATCAATCACTAGATCGTAGATCGACTTCTAAGAACCACGCGTTAAATGATATATTAGATCACATTCAATATATGTCTCCAATAATCCTCCTTCTTCGGAGTCCTCACCAAGTAGATTTTCTCACAAGAATTAACTAACCTCTCATAGACTGAGTATTCTATTGTCCGAAGCTTATCAAAATCTGGATAACCATAGTAATATGAATATTCTAAGAGGATCTCCTCTGTGAACAGTGGTATATGCACATTACCTATAACTTTTAATCTCTTTAATGCTTCTTCCTTATCTAAGTCTTTAATTAAGGAATTTCCGCGTTCAAGAAACGTCAATACGTGAATATTTGCCTCCTCAATTATTTTCACGTTCTCTATATGGTGTGGCAGTTCTCGTGGTGGAAGTTTATATTCGGAGATCAATATCGATAATATTGGGATGGAAAGAATCTTATCCCTAATTTTTATTTCGAGCTTTTCAAGAAAGTTGAGATTTAATTCTTGGGCATGGAGCGAGTGAATTGTCAAACCGCTTGGTATAGGATATGCTTTTTCACCGTTAGTTAAGATATAATCGTCTGAGAGGAAGCTAAAGCCTCTCTTAAGAAGTTTCAATACGGTCATTGTTTTTCCAGTTTCAGCTGGAGCAATTATCAGAATCCCCTTATCGTCATATGTGATGCATGCAGAGTGCATAAGCGTGAGACTGCTTTCCAGAAATTTCATCTTTATAATCTCCCAAAGCAGCTTGCGAAATCTCCTCCCAACTCTTCTTCCAAAGTATGGCCTATAGAAGATCTTAACAGGCTTTGAATGTAAATTTTGGAGTAGAAGTCTAGACGCCCACATTAATGATTTTTCTTCAAAATTCGTCTTCTTAAATAGATCAAATTTTCCCAAGAAGACCTGAATGTCTGGAACGGCAACGTATTCCTCTGTTGCATAAGATTC
Organism: Candidatus Bathyarchaeota archaeon; assembly: GCA_021158305.1. Lineage (GTDB taxonomy): Archaea > Thermoproteota > Bathyarchaeia > Bathyarchaeales > DTEX01 > B63. Next base: position 5,197 of record JAGGUU010000183.1, on the reverse strand, counting down.
TGGAAAGAGTTTTTCAAAATTACTTTCAATAGTCAATCCGTGAAGATTGTAGTATATCAGCTTTCCCACCCCGCTCCACTTCACACAGACTTTTTGGAGGAGCAATATAAATCTAAATTTTTGAAAGGAGAAAGAAGTTTTTCGAGCTTCTAAGGATGTTCACTCAAATTGAGCGAAATAAATAAGTATGACCATCTTTTTAATGACCTAGATAATACTCCTTGGTGAATAAATGGTTTGGTGACCTTGATGAAAGTAGTTGTTCTCGGCTTAGATGGTCTTGATTTTTCGATGCTTCCTATGTTACCCAGCCTACCATCAAACTCCATCAGGGCTAAGCTCGACTCATTAATTCCACTAACCTTTCCATCATGGGCCAGTATAATGACAGGAGTGAATCCAGGTAAACATGGAATTTACGGATTCTTCAAATATAAGAAGGTTGGCGGTAGATGGAAAGCGTTTGCAGTATCTGCATACGATGTTAAATATCCTAGAGTGCATGAAGCATTGGCACTGGCTCGCGTTCCAGTTAAGAGTTTGATAATAGGTCCTATGCCTCCCTATCCTTGTCTACCATGCAAGAACAGCGACATCCTCTCAATAACTCAGTTTTTCAAGCCTGACTATACGTCAGCTGAGGTCCTGAACAAATTATATCATTTTGAAGAAATTATGAGCGCAATAGAAGCTCTTAAGCGGCCAAATACCTGTACGGCTTTACTAGAAATTGCATTGAGGATTTTAGACGCGCACATTGCAGCCTTGGAAAATCTATGGAGTATGGAAGGTTGCTATGACTTTTTATGGCTGTATGTGAACCTTCCTGATACATATCTTCATAGATGTCCCCAAGCGTTAAATAAGCGAAATAAGCTATTAAAACCGCTCTTCGATAAACTTGATGTCTTAGTGAAGAAGTCTTTAAGTCTCTCAGACAACCTGATAGTGGTAAGCGACCATGGTTTTAAGAAGTTCAGATATGTGGTCAGGGTAAATCGAATATTATATGATCATGGATTCGCTAAGGCCGGCAAAGGAGGTATAATTGATGTTCATCAAGTTAGAGCTAGCACCCATAGGAAGGAGATCATAAAAATTCATCCATCTATCATACCCTACATCCATAGGATATTGCCGCCCTCTATTCGGAAACTAATCAGATTACTTCTATCAATTACAAGGAAGGCTTTGCATAAACAGATAACCGTGTCTGCTCCGCCTAGGATTGATGAAAACGAATCCAAAGCATTTATGCCAATCGGAAGTTCTCCCGCTATAATTGGTAACATTATCTTATTAAACGACACATCTATCGCAAAAGAGGTTGTGAAGATCTTAAAGGGGTACGGAGTTGATGCTTATACTGCAAATGAGATTTTAGATGGCCCCTTCACACCCAAAGATGTGGTATTTGTCGTTCAGAGAGATGAATATCTCCCAACCTCGGGCACAACCTATAGCGATCCTGTAGAGGAAATTCCAAGGGTCTCTCATGAACGTTATGGGACTCTTGCGGTTAAATTCGATTACATGAAATGCCCAAAGGATATTCCAGAAATTCTGCCAAATAGCGTAGTAGCTCCACTTATCTTGAATAAGTTAAACGCTCCACTCGGCGTTGAGATGGACGCTAAGAATATAGCGTTAATGATTTGCGGGAAAGATGCAAAGGATGTAAGATATGTAAGATATCAGCAACTATGGAACGTCTATAGAAAAGTTCTGATAACACGCAACAAGCTGCGGAAACGATCGTTTTAAGAGCCGATTTTTACGGATCATCGCTGCCAGAGGTGATGCTTGACATGAGTATTAGCGTGATGGTGACTAAAATGGGATTATCGTGTAGATCTCGCTGGAGCGCTGAGGTTCCAAAATTAAATTATTGTTAGAAAAATCAGCTCTCTGAGAGGAAAGTTTATTTAATTAGAGCTTTTCTTCAAGAAGACAGCATTACTCTCAACGCAAAATGCATCTGTAACGGCGATGGAACATATCATATCAAAATATTGGGAAGACTTCGCAAAGCATCTAAAAGGCTCTCAGAAAACATTGTGTTTGGATAGGTAATCATCTTATTCTCAGGGGCGAGCTTAAACGAGGAAGAAGATGGCTCCTTAATACTGTTAAAAGCGATTTCCTCAATGTGAAGAATATCACCCACATATCATTGATTGGCATATCATTTTTTTGGCTACAGAGTATGCAGAAACATCGTCCAAACATACCTCAGATTTAAGAGCGGAAGGCTCTAGAACAAAAACTATTATAATTTTCTGAGATCAATGATGTAATGTTCACGACAATTACTTGATCTATATGGACGGTTTTTAGATCTAAAAGAAACCGGGTTCAAAATGATTAGCGAGAGCGATATAGATGTTTTTGGCTCCCAGCAAAATTATCAGTGAGCCAACGAGTCTCATCAAGATTTTTGTCGGCAGTCTTCTGCATATGTGTGCTGACAATGGCGCCGCGATAAGTCCGCCGATTGCTAAGCCTATTACGATATCCCATGCCATTGTTTTGAGGAACATCGTGAAGGTTACTGCTTGAATTATGGTTGTGAAGAATTCTGCTAGATTGACAGATCCTATGGTGAGTTTGGGATTATTGCCACCGGCTATGAGTGTTCCAGCCACGATCGGCCCCCACCCACCTCCTCCAATAGCGTCCATAAATCCTCCGAAGCCTCCAAGTAAGCTTATATGATGCGGCTTAAGGAGGCTTCTCGTAGTCGCTCTCCTAACTTTAATCAAGATTATTAAACCCATGATTAAGAGATAGATACTGACCACAATTTTAATAGGATAGGTTGGCGCAGATGAGAGGAGGCAGGCGCCTAATGCTCCTCCGATAACTCCTGGGATTACTAGCTTCTTTAACAACTTCTTATCGACGTTTCTAAGCCTTAGATGGGCCGCTCCAGATGCCAAGGTCGTGAAGATCTCCGCTGTGTGAATGCTATAGCTTGAGAGCGCTGGAGGGACTCCCATCGCCAGAAGGATGCTATTCGATAATACTCCATAAGCCATCCCAATGGCTCCATCGATCAATTGTGCTGAAAAGCCCACGAGTATGAAGATAGGTAAGCTGATGAATGCTGTGGAATCTCTATTCATGAACGGTAGGGCTAAGGCGAGTATCTCCATGGGGAAGCTCATAGGCCACTTCTCGTCCATGTTTTCGCGGAAAAATATTAATTACATTTAATTAATATTTTCCTGCTGGAGATGAGGGCGCTTGAATAAAGGTTTCGTGCTCTGGTTTACTGGCTTGCCTGGTAGCGGTAAGACGACGGTCGCGAAGTCCGTCAAAGAGAGGCTCTCGAACATAGGCTTCAGGACCGAGCTTTTGGACGGTGATTGGGTTCGTAAGACCATTAATCCAGACGCTGGGTTCACGAGAGATGAGCGTAGAAGACATTTAATCCGAGTCGCTTGGATCGCTAGGCTCTTGGCCAGGAATGGGGTCGCGGTTCTCTGCAGCTTCGTCTCACCATATAGAGATGTGAGGGCTGAGATCCGCAAAATCATCGAGGAAGACGCCCCATTCATCGAGATCTATACGAAATGTAGCCTCGAGGAATGCATTAGGAGGGATCCAAAGGGATTGTATAAGAAGGCTCTTTCAGGAGAGATAAAGAACTTCACGGGCTTAGATGACCCATATGAGGAGCCTGAAAACCCTGAACTAGTGATAGATACCGAGCATGACGGCGTTGAGGAAAACGTTAATAAGGTCTTGGAAAAGCTTGAGGAAGCTAACTTAATAAGGTTTGAGTCAAGTGATATGGGGATGAGCGGGGAAGATAAGGTAACGATACATCTATCAAGGGAGCTCTATGAGAAAGCCGAGAAATTCGTGAAGGAGAGCGGGGGATTCTCAAACGTCGATGAACTCGTCGAATTTCTCCTAAACGAGGTTTTAGCCGAAGAAAGCTCGGAGTATAAGTTGAGCAAGGAGGAAGAAGAGGAAGTTAAGAAGAGGCTTAGATCACTTGGATATCTCTAGGTGTCATATACATGGTGGCTGAGGAGCTTCATGAAAAAGCGGCTCGTGGAAGATACACGACGGTCTCAATACCCATAACCCTCTATAGGCGGATCAAGGAGCTAATCAAAGACACTGGATTCACATCGGTCTCCCAATTCGTCATCTACATACTGAGAGAGGTCATATCGTCGATGGAGGAGGAGAAGCTTAGAGGAGAATCTATCTCAGAAGAGGAGAAGAAGAGAATAATTGACCGATTAAAGAGGCTTGGATACCTATAATGTTGAGGTGAGATAATCTTGGTCTCAAAGCCTCATGGCATGAAGCTCGTTAACCGAGTAGTATCCGGGAAGAGGAGGGAAGCGCTACTACGAGAGGCTGAAGAGCTGCCGAAAATAGTCATCAGCTATAGTCTAGCCGCAGACTTGGAGAATATAGCGCGTGGGGTTTACAGTCCGCTTGAGGGATTTCTGGTCCAAGAAGATTATCTTCACGTCCTCTACGACATGAGATTATTAAATGATGTTCCATGGACCATTCCAATAGTCTTAGATGTGGATCCGGAAGAGATATCCGGGATTAGGGAAGGAGATGAGGTTGCCATAAAATATGGTGATCGTTTGATGGCGATAATGAATGTAGAGGAGATCTATGGATGGAATAAGCTCGAATACGTTAAACAAGTTTACAAGACCGATGACCGAAGCCATCCAGGAGTTGCGAAGACATTAAAGAAAAAAGAACTTCTACTGGGTGGAAAGATAGATCTTATAGATCATGCTCATAGCGGATTCGAGGAATATACTCTCTGGCCAATCGAGACTAGGTTATTGTTTAAAGAACGTGGATGGAAGACCATCGTCGGATTCCAGACCAGGAACGTTCCACATCTAGGCGATGAATATGTCCAGAAAGCGGCCCTAACCTTCGTCGATGGACTCTTCATAAATCCATTAATCGGATGGAAGAAGCCTGGAGACTTTAAGGATGAAGTAATCGTCAAGGCATATGAAGCACTGCTAAGACATTATTATCCAGGAGATTCCGTCGTCTTCGCTGTATTAGCGATGGAGATGAGATATGCTGGGCCAAGGGAAGCGATCCATCACGCGATCGTTAGAAAGAATTTTGGATGCACCCATTTCATCGTGGGTAGAGATCACGCGGGCGTAGGAAACTTCTACGGCCCATATGAGGC
>JAGGUU010000196.1 GCA_021158305.1 Candidatus Bathyarchaeota archaeon | reverse complement strand
TTCTCCCTTCTTCATCCTCACGATACCCGGGGGCTTGAGCGATAATCATCAGCGCCGAGTTTGGGTTTCCCTCTCCAGTTATAGCCTGAGTTCTCGTCTTCCAAAGTTCACACCTCATGCATGTTCTGATTCTCTCGTTAAGGTTCATAAGTCTCTCAAGTTTATCTTGGGTAATCAATCTCTCTCCTCAACTCCTACGAACTTCCAGCAAGTTTTAATTCGATACCGATAGTGAGAGGTCTCTTCTGTAACGGAACTTTTTAAAATCGTTATCGAGTTAACGGATCTTCCGCATCATTTATTATTTTTGCTTTGTGGAGAATTATTTTTTCTTTCTTCTTCCGTGTTATTTTCCGGTGGAGGGTGAGCTCCTTCTCGGCCTTGATTTTCTGATGGTTATGGGTGTGAGTTGAGGTGTATGAACCATGCGGGAGGTCGGAAGGTCCTACATGTTGACTAATAGATACGTTGAGTTCCCTAGCTGTCGCCCGCTACCTTTTCTGTTTTCCCTGCAGGCAGCTTGAGGGAGTTCACTAAGGCGCTGAGATTATAATATTGCGTCTAGACCCGCATGATGAAAACCTAGAGCGATTAGATGAGGTCACAGAGATAATAAATGGTCTCAGAAGGAAGAAGCTCGCATTGGTAATCCCCATCCTCGCGTGCTGAAGAACACATATTTTATGGTGTTGTCCAGAAGCGGATGCTTCATGAGACTCCGTTCTATCCGCAGGCTTTAGAGGTCAAAAAAGAGCTTTCATATTGAATCTGCCACTAAAAAACAATAAGAATGTGAAGTGAGATCATACATGGCGAGCATGGAGAGACATTGGAGGAGTGAGAGGTTATGACCGTAGAGTTCTTTGGTGCTCCTGTTAGGCGTGTAACTGATGAGCCTAAATATCACTTCTTCGGATATTATGATAAATCCCCATGGGACATCCGAGACCATTACATTCTTTCACTTCAAACATCATTCGAGGATCACCCTCCCAGACCGGAAGATGAAGCTGTTATTGGCATTCTAGATCCAGAGGATAATTATGCATTTAAAACCCTGACTGTAACTCACGCTTGGAATTGGCAACAGGGCTGTATGTTACGGTGGATTCCCGGATCCGAAAATAGGATCATATTTAATGATCGTGAGAAGGGTAAGTACATCTCGGTTATACTCGATATTGAAAGTGGAGACTCATATAAACTTGAAATGCCAGTCTATGCGCTCAGTCATGATGGCAGTAAAGCTTTAACCCTTAACTTTTCAAGATTAGCCTGGACAAGACCAGGATATGGATATGCTGGCATTCCAGATCCATACGCTGGGGATAAAGCTCCGGATGACGATGGCATATACATTCTAGATTTGAGAAGCGGTGAGAGTGAGCTGATAATCTCCTTGGGTCAGATGGCTAGATTTAAGCCAAGATCGGATATGAAGGGCGCAGTTCACTGGTTTAATCATCTACTCTTTAATCAAGACGATGATAGATTCATTTTTCTGCATCGCTGGTCGTATGAGCCTGGAAGAACATGGAGGACCCGCCTATTCACGGCGGATATCAATGGAGGAAATGTCTGCCTACTAGTTGATGGTAAGGCATCGCATTTTGACTGGCGGGACTCTAGGCATGTTTTGGCGTGGGCTTACATGAATGGAATTGGAGAGCGATTTTTCTTGTTTAGAGATAAAAGCGGGGATTTCGAGATAGTGGGAGATAGCATCTTAACCAGAAATGGACATTGCTCATACTCCCCCGATCGGAAATGGATACTTACCGATACGTATCCAGACGAAAATAATATGCAGAAATTGATGCTTTACAATCCATGCGAGGATAGGCTTGTAGAGATCGGGAGATTTTATTCAAAGCCGGAGCTCAGAGGTGAAATTAGATGCGATCTACATCCACGCTGGAGCCGAAGGGGAGATAGGATCTGCATAGATTCAACACATGAAGGGACGAGACAAATGTACGTGATAGACGTATCAGAGATCGTAGAGGTAAGGTAATAAGCCGCTTTTTCATCATCCTTATATTAACAGTAGCCTCGGCTGAAAATGGTGGGGAATCATATCCCCTATCACTCGCTCATCGATACTCCGGCAATATGATAATTAACCTTCCACTGAATATACTCATATCATCCCATATGGATCTGAACAGCTCTAACATCATTCCTAATAGCTCCGAGGACTCCGTAGCCCCTAGAACTCCTAAACCATAAATTGTCGGGAGATATCCTCATCTCGAATCCAGAAAACTCAGTGCACGATTCTACGAATAGCATAAACATCAAATTCGATTTTTTCCTCTCGCCGTATTTCGACAAACTTTCGCTGAAATTTTCGATCAGATAGGAGCTGAACTCATCTCGGTTCTGCATAATTCTGGAGAATTGACCCCTTGCTCCCAAAGAGTTTTTCCCGATAATGTAGGATGGACCCTTCCGCTTCTACTACGATATCTATCTTAACGGCTTTTTCTCAAGTTAAGCATAGGAGACATCTTAGGCTTCGTAAGCCACCAGAATCTCGACGCCCAACCAGCATAATTAATTCACAAAGCAAAAAGAATTTTTACACCTTATGCGCTCGAGATGATGATGCAATTTTGTAGTAAAAATTTATAATGCATAATCAAGTTTTGGCGTATATTTGACCAAGCAAGTAACTGTTTCTGCAAGAATCGACGTGGAACTTAGAAGAAAGCTTAAGGAGCTTGGTATAAGACCGTCTGAAGTCATCAAGAAGGCTCTTGAAAGGGAAGTTGAGGAAAGATTGAAGAAGCAAAAAACTGAAAACTCGCCGGAAACATTAAAAATAGCCATAAAAGAGGGCTTAACATACTATGACGCGTCATACATTAGCGCAGCCGCTGAAAACAATCTAACGTTAGTAACAGACGACGAGAAACTCTACAAAATAGGTAAAAAATATGTTAGAACAGTAAAGAGCGATGATCTATAGCAGACCACTCCATTTTTCGTAGATTTTTGTACCTGCTGTTGCGATGATTTTGAGAGATGAAGCTTACAAAATTCAAGTTTGGATGCGACGTTTTTCTTTTTGCATGTCTCTTCTGCTTTGCTGGTCCTGTTCGTTTTTACTCTGTAGTTTTCGCCGCGAATCTTTTGAAGATACTTATCAATATTACGGTTCTTTCAGCTGGGGTCGACAGGATTCTATGGACAGGTTCTATAACTCTTTTTTGGCTATAACAGTCCTTAGAAGACTAAAGAATGTATTTAAAGGGTTCAAGCTGACTCTTAACCGTGAAATGTCTATCTTATCGTTATTTTATGGCATGCTGATGTTGCTGGCGATAGAGATTGCAAGCTTTGCATGAAGGTAAGTCCTCTTATATATACTTCGTTATCTACAATCTTGACTTTAACCTTTCTCTGACTCTTCCTTTGCCGCATCTCTTGGTGCTCCGCCCAGAAAAAGATTGTATGCCGAGCCTTAAAAATCAGCGAGATGGAAAAGTTCGGCCTTAAGTATTCCTTGCGATTCTTTAGGCGGCGCTGGCGAATATCGCTACTTTTTGGAGGATCATTTACGGGCGGATATCGCAGGTGCTATGAGAGGAGAGGCCTGCTACGTTCTATTCAGCGAGGGCAGGGGCTGGAAAGAAAAGATTTCTAATCTCTCTTGCTTTTAAGTTTCCTTAGTAATTCATTTATGGGTATTTTTAGGATTGAATCGTTTTTCCATTCCCAAATCCCCGCCCTACTCTGAAGATATAATTGTAAGTTTTTCTCCTCTAAAATAGGCTACAATCCTTTTATTGTTTGAGAGATATCTAGAGTGGCTTCCTTTTAGCGTAACTTTACTTTTAAGATAATCCCTTTCCTTAATAACCTCCTCCAACCTATTATTAAGATGCTTCAGCGATTTTTTCATCTCATTAATCTGCTCGACTAATTCATCCCTCTCAGAACTTAACTTGTCCCGCTCATACTTTAGATTCTTAAGCCTTCTTAAAGTTTCATTTTGAACCTTAATAGCCTCATCAAGTCTATTTCGATATAGGGTAAGCTGATCCTCTAAAGCACTCTTCTCCTTTAATAACGCTTCATACCTCTTTTTAGAAATCCATCTGAACAATGAAACTCCCAAATACATCTTCATAGACGTAAAGAACTTTAAAGGCTGTCAAACTTAAATTGGTAAGGTCTCAAGTGAACGGTGGAGGAGCTTCTTAAGAAGCCCCTTCTTCTTTTCCCTACCAGCTGGCTGCTCAGCAGCTTCTATCTCTTCCGCTCCTTCATCATGCTTCGTCTCTATCGAGGCGAAGGGCTTCAGTCCCTCCACAAGGAATGGGCTTTCGACTCCCGCCAGGACGACAGTTACCTTCATGCGTCCCTGAAGTGTGCTGTTCGCCCGCGCACCCCAAGATACCTTTGCATGCGGATCAATCCTCTCTATTACGATCTCGGCTGCCCTGTTAACATCCTCAAGCGTCATGTCATCTCCGCCTTCTATATAAACGATTGCACCTTCAGTCCTCCTTATATCTCCTATGTCTAGGAGAGGCGTTTCAAGAGCCTTCTCAACTGCATCCTCGACTTTCGTTTCTCCCTGCCCTTCACCAAATCCTATCGCGCATACTCCGCTTCCAGTCATGATGGATCTGAGGTCGGCGAGGTCCATGTTCATAAGGCCCG
>JAGGUU010000129.1 GCA_021158305.1 Candidatus Bathyarchaeota archaeon | reverse complement strand
TTTTAATCGATGCGTCATGAAGAGGTCAAGATTGGAAATCTGCATAGATATACTGCAAACCGTGAACAAGGGATATCATAAGCCTACGCGTATAATGTACAAGAGTAATCTTTCGTGGATTCCGCTCTGCGAGACTCTGAATTTCCTGACAGAGCAGGGAGCACTGGAGGTTAAGAAGATTGGTAAGAAAAAGAAGTATTACATAACGGAGAAAGGCAAGGAGATTCTTGAATATTATGAACAGCTGAAAAGAATACTTATGGAGAAAACCGAATTTCCCCATGTATAATCTTCTTCTCAGAAACTTTTAACTCTCTAAGCAGGAACTTCCTTATCTTCTCTGGGCTGAGCTGAGCTTGGAGATAGACAGGAACCCCGCATTCAAGATGCTCCGTACGGCCTGGTATAGGCTCTCTATATTCATATATAATGTTACCATGCAGAGCTATTATCTTTAATTCACCATCTAAATTGAACGAGAGTGCGTCAGCCTCTCTGGAGAGCTCTTTGAATTCTTCCCAATCCTCGCATCTAACATAAATGTTACCGCGTGCCTCATATCTGCCTTGAGACACTTCCTTCCTTTTACTCGTTATCTCCAAGAGATTCTTGGATACGCTGTTGAGCTTATCTATCAGCGAATCCAAGTTTTTCTCATGCTCTCTCAGCACGCTAATTATAAAATCAACAGCACTCATTCTTTCAGAGTCCGACATGTCTCGAACCTTTACCCCTTCTCTTCTATTTTCAAGGTATTTCTAAAAGATTAATCTTTATAAACCCTTTATGCATTTAGAAATCGGAAGAATTCATCGTTTTTTTAAATTATAATTCAAAATTAATTCTTACATTCATTAACGAAATGTAGATTTTGAAACGTTTCTTTCACACGTTGCTTAAGCCCATCATGCTTGTTCACAACCCTATTAAAAATCCTCGGCTCAACTCCTTGAACAAGAGAGTGTAGAAAATGCTGAAGATACAGAAGTGCAGGAAGGGAATACTCGGCGTCGAATCGGCAATCATACTAATCGCCTTCGTGATCGTGGCAGCAGCATTCAGCTTCATGGTCGTCAACATGGGACTCTTCGCTACGCAGAGAGGACGCGACACGATAAGTCAAGGAGTTCAGGAAGCCAGCACGCCGCTGATGCTCGACGGATCAATCATGATCAAGGGAAGTAGTAGCGGTAATGTAAGCGTAATCATAATTCCGCTGAAGACTCTGGGGGTAAAGTATGTTCCATTGGCCAATGAAACCACGGTGGTTTCCCTTCGAGTGGAGAATCATACGGCATATGCAAATATTTACACAGGGATAAATGATACGGATCCAAGAGGTCACAGCTTCGACGAGCTTGCCAGCGGATCTGGGTCGACTACTGAGGCGGTTCTATTCATCGAGAACTCTGATGGAGATGACTCTATGGATGCTCAGGAGAAGGGACTCCTAATAATCTCGTTGAAGCCCAGTGATGCAGCACGTAAAAGAGAGAATGTCTTCATAGAGATACGGCCCGAGAAGGGCGCTCCGCTCTCAATCGAGTTTACGGTCCCCTCAGAGCTGCAGGAAGGATATACAACAATAGGTTAGGGAGGAGGCAGAAATGAAGAAGATGAGGCAGCTGCTAAAAAGTAAGCGGGGTATAGTCGGCATTGAAGCAGCTATTGTACTCATTGCATTCGTCGTCATAGCCTCAGCGCTGGCCTATGTGGTCGTGAATATGGGCTTCTACTCCTCACAGAAAGCTAAGAGTACCATAAGCCGTGGCATAGAGGAGGCTACATCAGCACTACAGCTAGATGGTTCAGTCATCGCTTACACGAATGAGACAGGCGGATCCAAATATGTCCAATACTTGCTAATTCCAGTTAAGCTCTCCATTGGCAGATCAAGCTTAGACCTCGCTAACACTACAACCGTCATCTCAGTCTGGGGAAGCAACTTGCTGAATATATACAGGGGCGTGGTGAACGAGACCGGCGAGGGAGGAGGCTCCGGAGGGGTTGGAATAAACTTTGGTTTGCCAGAAGACCCATCCAACATGACGCAGATAATACAGCATCTATTCTATGACTCATCCGAGAGTAATGCTCAGGGATGGAACGTCAGCGCCGCCTACATCATAATATACAATGATGACGACGACGCTGTACTGGAGAATTTCGAGAAGGCATACGTGGTCATAAACTTGGGCGATACAGGCTTCTGGATACCGGAGTACAGCAAGGTTAAGGTTGAGATAAAGACTGGACAGGGTGCGGCTTTGGTTGTTGAGAGGTTGATTCCTGGCGGCCTCCCAGCAAACGCAGCCGTCGATCTAGGATAAAAATACAAGTCCCCTTTATTTTTTATGCATTCCAAAATTATTATTGAATGGTATTTTTGGAAAAGATTTTTCAGAAATATTTTGTCCTTTCACAAGCAATAAAATATTCTACGTCCATTTTTTTCTTCCGAGGAAAATGACGAGGAAAAATCCTATCAGAGACAAGAATGGAATGGTAGGCCTAGAAGCAGCCATAGTACTAATCGCCTTCGTGATCGTGGCAGCAGCATTCAGCTTCATGGTCGTCAACATGGGACTCTACGCTACGCAGAGAGGCAGAGATGTGATCAAGCAAGGCATACAGGAAGCTGGATGTCCATTAACGGTTGATGGAAGCATACTCGTCAAAGCGGGTAACAGAAGCGGCCGCGCTAAGGCATTCATCATACCATTGAAGACGATGGGCACTAAGTGGGTCTCCATGGGAAGAAATGGAACGGTCATATCTCTAAGGATCGGGACGAAGGCTTGGGCGAACATTTATCACGGCATCGCTGTTTTCAACGGAACTGAACCCAAGGAGCAGATTGACCCTACAGATCTCAAGTATGACAATATAATAGCGAATCTAACTAAGGGCTCTCCAGATGAGCCTGCGAGCTGGTGGGGGCAGCTTTACAGCAACGAGACTGGCACATACGTGACTGGGGCGGTTCTAGTGATCGAGAATAGTAATGGAGATGAGGCGCTACATCATTACGAGAAAGGCTTCCTCCTAATAATACTGGATTATGATAGTGAAGCTTCGGTGAGAAACGAGGTCTCCGTAGAGATTCGACCTGAGAAAAGCGCGCCTTTGACGATAGAATTCACGATTCCGGAGGCCTTGCCTGAAGGCTCTTACGTCACGGCGGGGTAGAGAAATGAGTGGATGTGGAGCATTTAAGGACAAGCGGGGTATAGTCGGCATTGAAGCATCTATTGTACTCATCGCATTCGTCGTCATAGCAGCGGCACTTGCATGCGTAGTCATAAACATGGGTTTCTACTCAGCTCAAAAAGTCAAGGACACGATTAATCGAGGTGTAAACGAGGCTTCAAGTTCTCTGCAGCTCGATGGTCGAATTATAGGTAAGACTAACTCCACACGACACTTAATCATCATTGTACTTCCAGTAAAGGTCTCTGTTGGCAGATCAGAGGTAGATCTTAACGCAAATACAACAGTAGTCTCCGTTGAGGGAAGGACATGCCTGCTTGATGTTTACAAGGGAGTGCTTAACGAAAGCGATGTAGGCCTCGACGAGGATCCTGAATCGCTCGATGATATTATATCACATGTCTTCAGCGACGAGCAGCAGAGGCCATCCGCATATTGCATCATCTACAATGACGATAATGATACGATACTTGAGAACTTCGAGAAGGCCTTCATAATAATAAATCTGGGAAAATATGGCTTCCAAGAGTATGATAAAGTGAGGATTGAAGTTAAGCCAGGGCAAGGAGCCTCTCTAATGGTTAGCGGGGTTGTTCCAGGAGGTCTTCCAGAAGACGACTATGTTAGCCTTGGATGAAAACTCTGATTCCTCACCCTCAAAAACGGTTTTTCATCTTTATCCTTTCACGCAACTTTTTTAAACTTGGTGCTTCTCCTACTTGAATCAACAAGTTTATCAATCATGAAATATCTTCTCATCTTAATCAATAATCTCTGCGGTGTTCTGAAACCGCGATGGCCGGGGAGGGTGAAGGCAGCGTGAAGAAGAAGGCGGAGACGAAACGCTTACTGACGGAGATGATGCGGGAGGCGTTAAGAGCATTTCATAGAAGGTTAATAGTCGTCTCTGGAGAAGGTTCAGAGGAGGTCTTAACTTTTCTGATTCTGAAGCATAACGAGTTAAGAGGTGAAGATAAAGGAGCCATCGTATACGTATCTCCGACTGAAAAGAAGAATTCAAAGTTCAAATCCCTGCTTGAGAATTTGAAAGAATCAGGCTTCCCGCATGAGAATGTGAGATTTTGCACATATGCCGAAAGCGGAGATCTCCTCGGAACAACCAATGATATACTGATCCTAGATATGGAGGTGGGAGCTAGGCCGAATGACCTAGGCAGACTTATTGAAACCGTGAGGGGAGGAGGTCTCATAATTCTTTATGACTTGGACCTAACGGTTAGGGAACCTTGGAAAACGAGTATTCACCGGAGCTTTCTAATCTCTCCCTACGGCCCCGAAGACATCAATAATAGATTCGAGAGGTACTTCATTAGGAAGATAATTGAGGATAGAAGTGTTTGGATCCTCAGCGGCTGGCGTGTCTTGAAGGGCGAGATGCTCAGCCCTCCGAGGAGAATTGAGAAAAGTATAAGGATCCCGGAGCATAGCCGAGTTCCGCGGGAGATCCATAAGCTCGTCCTAACTCAAGATCAAGCTGATGCGCTTCAGACATTAGAGGAAGCTATACATAGGAATGGTAGAAGCGTATTAGTGATAATCTCTAACAGGGGAAGGGGAAAGTCTGCACTTCTTGGACTGGGAGCAGTCACACTTCTATCCCTTGGAGTTAGCAGAATTCTGATCACTGCTCCGAGCAGAGAGGAAGTTCAGGTAGTCTTTGACATGGTAGGGAAGGCGCTTAAAACAATAAATGAGGAATTCTCAAGGATCCGCGAGGAAAGGCTCGTCTCCAAGGTGAAGTGCAGACTTGGAACGGTCGAGTTTAACAGTCCGTATAAGGTTCTGAGTGAGAAGGCTGAGGTCTTAATGGTTGATGAAGCAGCCGGCATACCTGTCCCGTTGCTTTTCAGGTTTATTCAGAGGTTTCCGAAGGTGATCTTCGCATCAACAATTCATGGATATGAAGGCGCTGGGAGAGGGTTCTCTCTGAGGTTTCTTAAGGCTTTAAAAGAAAAGAAGGATGTGAAGCTACACTTTGTGGAGTTGGAGGAGCCGATAAGATATGCTGATGGGGATCCCGTTGAGAAGTGGCTGTATAAGACGCTTCTTCTAGACGCTGAGCCCGTAGAGATAGAAGATGAAGAAATCAGGCCTGAAGAATGCATGTATGAGAAGGTTGATCTTGACTTCTGGTTTGGAAAGAATGAGGAAAAGCTTAGGGAGTTCATTGGAATCTACGTGCTTGCACATTACAGAAACAGGCCGGATGATCTGCTGATCCTTGGAGACGCCCCTCATCACTCAGCTCGTCTGATGAAGACAAAGTCCGGAAAGATAGTGGCAGCTCTACACCTTGCTGAGGAGGGAAGAATGCCAAGGGAAGTTGTGAACTTGGTTCTCACAGGAAAGCCTCCTTCAGGAAATCTAATCCCCTCATGCGTTGTCAAGTATTATCCGCCCTATAGGGGATTCG